>JBDNAO010000351.1:0-4863 GCA_039768375.1 Desulfobacterales bacterium
CACGTGGACATGCGCACCGGTTCCAGCTTGTCGGAAAACGTCTACATCCGCCGGGACAAAAGAATCCGGGACGTGGCCGTACTCTTTCTGCTCGACTTGAGCGGATCGACTGAAGAAATGGTCAACAACCGGCGCGTTATCGATGTACAAAAAGAGGCCATGGCGTTGATGGCCGAGGCTTTGGACGCTTTAGGCGATCCGTATGCTGTTTTCGGGTTCAGTTCCGAAGGCCGATTCCGCGTGGATATGTTCACCGTAAAAGATTTCAACGAACCCTACGACGAGAAGGTTCGCTATCGTCTGGGCAATCTTGAGCCCTTGGGATTGACACGCATGGGGGCGGTGATCCGCCATGGCGTCTACAAGCTTGAAGGTATTTCGGCGACCGTCAAACTGCTGGTGATCCTCACCGACGGCCGCCCATATGATTTGGAGTACGGTACCCTGGACTATGCCGTGGCCGATACGGGGAAAGCCATACGGGAAGCCCGGCGGGCGCGCATTCACCCATTTATCATCACCTCGGATCAGAAGGGCGCCGAATATCTTAAACGAATTTCTTCCGAGACACAAAGCATCGTTCTGCCGAAAATCGAGTCGCTGCCGGCCCTCCTCCCGGCCCTGTACAAGCGATTGACACTATGAAAACGGGAAAAAGACTGAATAAGGACATGCACTATGGAAAAAAAAATTGATCAATTGGTTGAGAAAGCCATCGCACTTGGGGCTGCGGAAGCAAAACTGATTGCGACAGATGGCATCGTATTCGATTCACGCTCCTATTTGAAATGTCGTTTCGGCTGCAACCGGTGGGGTAAATATTGGACCTGTCCGCCACACCTCGACATTGCACCTGAAAAATTCAAGGATGCCTTCGATCAATACAAGACGGCCATTGTCGTCAAGACAACCGATCCCAAAATAGGTCAGGAAGTCACCGTGGCATTGGAGAAGGAGGCCATGATGGCCGTGGGATGCATGTATGCCTTTGCGATGGTTCTCTGCGTCCAATGCGAGGAGTGCGCCTACCCTGATCCCTGCCTTTATCCTCATCTGGCGCGTCCCTCCATGGATGCTTACGGTATCGATATCGGTAAAACCGTCGAACCATTGGGGTTTAAGGTTGAATTCGACCGGGACGGGAAATTGCTTCCCTCTTGGTACAGTATGGTGCTTCTCGATTGAATCGGAGGGATGTCGTGTCTGTCGGTGTTATCTGTTGTCGCGTACTTGAAAAAGAAATCATTTCCCAATCGACTTCATCCAACTCTGGCCGAAATCGGCGAATGGGCGGATTTCATTAATCTCTAAGGCGACGTAGGCATGGATCATTTTGTTGGCGATTTCCGGGCCGACTTTCTGAGCGATTTGAGCCCTGATTTCGTCCAGTTTCCTTCCCGACGTCTGACAGTCGGTCATCTTTAGGTAAACGCGAACCCCCATCCACTGAGCCGGCGTTTCACCGGGTTCCATTATCATGAAGACCGCATTCGGATTCTCTTTAAGATTGGAAAGGGTCCGGTTGTTTCCCATACCGACGATCACGGTCTTTTCGTCCACCATCTGAGCCGATCCAAAATAGGCCACATCGACCTGGCCTTCTTTGTTGGCTGAACTAAGGGTACCTAACCGCGGTTGTTTGTTGAAATACGCCATTAATTCTTCAGACATGGATACGTCTCCTTTTCTGGAAAAGAATTGAAGGAAGAGGGAATGCTCGATCTTTGAAAATCAATATAGGGACAACCGTCCGTGATTTCAATCCGAAAAATGTAATAACCAAGCCGGCATGACGACAGGCGCTTAGAATGAGATGAATTATTCAATAAGTACCAGCGCAAAGAAATTCCATTTTATCTGCCCTGCGCCCAGCGTTATCGCCCGTTGCAGCAAGGTATCGAAATTCGTAGACATCTTTGTGGAGGCGCCCTCAGCGTCAGGCGGCGCCTGAATATCGCCGGTTTTTGATGACGCCGCAGTTTTCCGGTTCTGCAGACCGGGTTTCCGGGCGCGTACCAACATGCCCCTGGTTTTGGGAGAACTGTTGAAGCCTGTTTCGCCTCCTGAGGCGACATCCACGAAACCGGTATTTCTCAAGTATGCCAGAAAATCCATTTCCGGTACCGCACCGCCCTCTCACTGAAACCAGCTCTGAATCCTTGCTTTCAAATCTTTTGATGCCGGCCCCACCAGAAACTGGTCGGCTACAAAGAGCCAACCGCCCGGTTTCAGAAGCCTGAATGCCGCCGCTACGACTTCTTCTTTT
The DNA here is from genome assembly GCA_039768375.1 of Desulfobacterales bacterium. GTDB lineage: Bacteria > Desulfobacterota > Desulfobacteria > Desulfobacterales > SG8-13 > JARFQH01. The sequence goes on from JBDNAO010000351.1 coordinate 2,267, forward strand.
TCCGGGATGAGGTTGAGTGCGCCGTTTGAAATGACGACATCGAAACTCGCATCGATGCCGGCCAGGTCCTGAACACGGTCCAGCTGAAAAACGACATTTTCAGCCCCGATTTCCTTTTTGTTGGCCTCCGCTCTCCGGATCATTTCCGCAGTTATGTCGATACCCATTACTTTGCCGGAAGGCCCCACAGCCTTAGAAGCCACGAGAGCATCCACTCCCGCCCCGCAACCGATATCGAGCACGCGGGAGCCGGGTGCGATTTCGCCCAATGAAAACGGATTGCCGACGCCGCAGAAAGAACCGGCGACGGCTTCCGGCAGCTCCGCCACAATTGCGGCATCATATTTCAATTTCTCAAGCCCGGCTCGCCCCGTCGGATATTTGAATTGCCCTTCAGGACTGACGGCAACTTTAGCGTATTTGTCGCGGATACCGTTGTGGATCTGCTTTAGGTCCTGAGGACTCAAGGGGGAAGACATTGCACCCTCCTTTAAAAATTGAACACCTTGCCCTCGGCAATCAGGTCGATCAAATGAGGGGCGCCGTCCAGCAGCATGTTGGGGAAAAAATTGGCCTCGTCAACCTGACGGGCATTTGCGCAAGGCGGTCAGACCCCGATGGGAATTTCGTTTTCCAAGAGGTACGGAAAATAGTCATCCGGACAATCCCCGGTAATGGCCTTCTCCTTGAAATTCCGAGTTTTGTCGGCCCACAGCGTACCGTCCTCGATAAAGAAAATATTGACCTGGTGCCCCTTTTCGTGTGCGAACTTGGCGAATTGAAAACATCTTGTGGCCAGGTTGGCGTCGTTTTTGCTGAGTGTGTAGACGAAATTTGCCATCTTTGCCTCCTCTATATAAGATTTCAAGCACGTTAAAAATACAGGCCTATTGTCTTGTCACCCATAAATTGTCTTATCCATTGTCGTCCGCTGCTCGATATTTTAAGCCCGGAAACATAACAATGTAGATCGGCAGTGTTGGTTTAGGTTCCAGATTTAAGGGCTTGCCCGCCCGCCTAAGATTCTTGGTTTCATATCATCGCGTCGATTGACCGGCGAACCGCCGTCGTTAGAGATTCCATGTCCGGAATGTTATCGAAGGCGATCTGTTCGTTTATGACGAGCGATGGAACAGCCGGCAGTCGACCGCAGATTTTGCCCAGTTGGGCATGCCGTGCCACCCCTTCTCTGGAACCGACATCTACCACTTCCCAAGTGAGTGCTCCGGTTTCAAATTCTGGTTGGATCTCCTCGAGTACGGCGACGGCGAGGTCACACAGCATGCATCCTTTCTTTTTGGCCACGATTTCAACCCGTACCTGCCGACGGTGTTTGCCCATTACGGATTCCACTGCTTATTCCCTTTAACTTGAAAAGGTCAAGGCCGGTTTGAAAAGAAATCTTTAGAGGCCATTGCGGTTAGATTTTTTGCCGACCGATGCCGGAATAAACGGCCTTGCAGATACCGGAAACACCGCCCTTGATCCCCTCGGGATTTTTGAATCCTTCTGACGTGCGGAGGCTTTCCACGTATTGCGCAGCCGTAACAAGCGATTGATATGCCTGGTCGATGTCGCTATCCGGTTGAATCATAAACAGCCATCCCTCACCGTATGGATCATTGCTAACGACTGTCGGGTTTTTCCTCGCGATCTTGTTATAATGGATAGTACCGGCGACAGGTGTGTCGATGTAAAGGATCTTACCGGTGATAGCAAATGCAGCCGATTCACCCGGCTGAACCAGTTGCCCTTCCTCTAAAAGCCAGTCAAGATCTTTAACGCCACCCAATAATACCAGAGCAGGTTGAGTCAGCCCAAACAAAATGGTCCGATCCACTTTTTTACCCCACAAATCCTGTTTGGTGTCATAGCGCCTGTCTTCAGGGATCTCCACGGTCTTACCCAAGAATTTATCGATTACGGCCATTCGTTGTTTCTCCCAATACTGTTGTTCATCCACCGTTGCATTAATAGCACTGATCAGTGTTGACGGATCCGTAAAAAGGCCGATATCTGCGTTATGCTTCATTTCTCGTCACTGCGGCGTACCATAAGTACGCCTCATTCCTCGAAATTCGCAAGCCTTGATCTCGGGTTTTTTACGAATCCGTCTGAATTGAGACTTTTTACGAATTCATCAGTGTTGGAGTCGTTCATTTTTTAAGCAATTTGTTGAAAAAGCTTTTGCCTTCGATTTTCGGCGGTGGCAGTCCCTGTTGGCGACAGATGGTAGCTTCGATGGCATTTTGGGCCACATCCGATCCCTCGGCCACGATTTCGTCGCCCACCATTACGGCCGGTGCCACCGGCAAATCCAGTTCGAAATATTCATCGGTCATGTAATCGGATTTTGGTTTCGACATGACCTCGATGTCAATGTCATACTTTTGTCCCAGCACGGGGATCATCTGCTTGAAGTGCTTTCACGGCTTGCCGTTGGGTTCGTTCAGGAAAAATCGTAACTTGAGCATGGTTAACCTCAGCTGTTTTCATTAGTTAGTGCCCATCCGCGATCTTTTCAAGGCGCTTTTAAGTGTCCAATTCATAAATGTGGATTTTTTTCGCTGGGTAAGGCCGCACAAGGGTTTGCGGCG
>JBDNAO010000046.1:0-4157 GCA_039768375.1 Desulfobacterales bacterium
AACTGAGGGTCATGGAAATAAATAATTCCACTTTATGGCACCGAATGTGGGTTCGTCGCCAAGGCGCATCCACCGGCGCATATCGGGATATGTGCCGCTGGATGGAACGCAGGTGACGGAACCACAGGCAAGCAAGATGTGTAATTATTTTTTGCCGAGGCCCTTAAAACCGCTGGATATAAAGGATCAACGGTGAATCCGATTGAAGGAAAGGTCGAGTTCAAAAAAAGGGCCGGGCCACCCGACCCGCCCGATTACATCCGGCTCGGAGGGCAATAGGTCAAAACCATCGTGACGCATTGACTCTAAAGCCCTCCGGCTTTTGCAACGTTGGGGTAAAGGCTGTTATAAAAAAACCGGTAGTCCGTTTAACACAAGACCGCCGGTTTTTTTCGAAACGAGCTATCGAGTCGCTTGCAAGAAAACAATCCGCATTGACCGGTTTCAGCCGCAGATGCGGCAGTCGTTCAGGCATTTTTCGTAATCTTTGTCACGTTTTTCAAGATCCCCGGTTTTTTGCGGGTCACCCCAGTGCTGTAAGATGCAATTGCTGATGCACCCCCGCTCTTCGTGCGTTATGATACGACCTTTATCCATGGTATTATCTCCTTAAGTTTGAATCGTCTATCACGATGTTCGTATAAAGGGTAATCACATCCAGCCCGAATTCAACCTCAGCCTGTGCTCTCGTTTTTATCGGCCTCTATGGTATAATGGTATGTCATCCTGTAGCATTGAATGCCTGCAAAGCCGGAGGATTATGCGCATGATAAAACGAGATGGTTTACTGACAGTGGTTCTCCTTGTCGCCGGGATGGTTTTTTTTCTGCACCCGATGCTTTGCCTTGCAGAATTTTATCGGTATGTCACCAGAGAGGGTGTGGTCCATTATGTCGGCGATCGTTCTCTTGTGCCCGAGGAATACCAGCAGGAAGTGAAAGTCTATGCTGAAAAATACGACCACCTGGACGAGAATGAAAGGGTGCTCATGCTTCAGAGGGACCGCGAGGTGGATACCAGACGTCAGCAGGAGGACCAGCGGCTCAGAGAGCAGCGTGAACAAGAAGCCCGGCTGAAGCGTCTGGAAACCGATGTCACAATCGTAGCCAACCAGGTGCTGGTGCCGGTCACCATCGGTTATGGTCTTAAGGAGACCAAGGCTCTGTTCCTGCTCGACACCGGAGCCTCTCACCTGGTGCTTTTCAATGAATTGGCCCGGAAACTGAGCGTCGCGTCAAACCAGAAGGGATTATCCATGGTGGCCGGCGGCAACCTTATCGAAACCGATTTGATCGTACTCGATTACCTTAAGCTCGGACCGCTCGATTTGAAAAACGTCGAGGCAACGGTGATCCAACACGAAGCGCAATCGGATGAGACCGTTCGTTTCAGCGGCCTGCTGGGGATGAATATTCTGCGCAATTCACGCTACACCATAGATTTCGAAAATAAAAAGATCCGCTGGCAGCCCGTGGACTAAGGTCTTGTCACACATAAATTGTCTTACCCATTGTTGCCCGCTGGTCGATATTTCAAGCTTGGGCCCATAGCAATGTACACGGTAGTGTTGGTTTAGGTTTCATCTTTCAGGGCTTGCCCGCCCGCCCTAAAATAAAGTCAAACACCAAAATTCAAGCACCAAAACACAAATAAATTCCAAATTACAATATCCAAATCCCAACTAAGATCAAAAACCAATAATAATCATCGGCAAACCCCTTTGTTGCTGGGGAGACTCCCAGAGTTTCACAGTTCCAGAAGCTAACAAATACATGAGCGGTTCACAAGCCATTCCACAGGCTTTGGTGGAGGTCATTGAATTGGAAATTCGAATTTTGGTCATTGTGATTTGTTTGTTACTTGTTATTTTCGATTTGGAATTTTTCACCGAAACTCAAAAGTTTCCTCTTCGATCAAACTGGAGGCGGCAGCCAGAGGCAGGGCTGAACCTTGAACCGGGAACCTTATGTGCATTTAATTGTATCGCTCAAGGCAGTCGAGACACTTCAAAAATGACACGACACTAGCCCTTATTGGAGGACACCACGGAATTTTTCAAGCGTATCCAACGGAATTTGCTTTTCCAAGGGGTTACAAACCGGATTGGGTCATTATATTGTGTGAAAAATTGCTTCGGAAACTGCGAGACCTGAATTCCGACAAGGAGGCAAAATGGTTAATACATTTATAAAAATGAGGAAGGTGATATGGCTGCTGATTTTCTCGGGTATTTTGGCTTCAACGGCTGCCGTGGCAGCCGGACCACCCAAAGAGATGGGGGGATGGGAGCCCGGCAGCCCGTACAACAAGCTCTATAAAGCCGCTGAGTTGGATTCGTTCAAGGCAGAAGTGGTCAAAGTCATGGAAGTCGTGCCAATGGCCGGCATGTTGCCCGGGGTCGCATTGCGGGTCAAGGAGCCCGGGGGGGAGACCGTCGATGTGCAGGTTTGCCCGAGCTGGTACATCGAACCCGGCAGTGTCGGACTGAAACGGGGTGACAAGGTGAAAATTCGAGGCGTTTGGGCCGAGATCGACGGTCGCGATGTCTTTATGGCGTCCAAGATAAAAAAGGGGGATTATTTTGTTCTCAAGGTGCGGTTGACCAAAGACGGCACCCCTTTCTGGACCATGTCTCCAGAGCAGTTGGCCAAAGAAAAGCAGGATAAAAAATAGTAGTAGAAACGGACTCCCGCTCGCGCTTCGTCATGGTAAAAATTCCTTGACAAAAACGGCTTGAAACACTAGTTTGTGAGCATTATCTCATAAAGGAATCATCATGGTCAGGCCGCAGAAAGACCGTTTTGTCGCTTTCAAACCGAACACCAGTTATTTCAAGCCACGCGGCATTCCCATGCTGGATCTCGACGAGGTGCGGTTGACGGTGGATGAACGCGAGGCAATTCGACTCTCCGACCTGCAGGGCTTGTCTCACGAAGACGCCGGACGGTGCATGGGGGTTTCACGCGCCACTTTCGGCCGCATTATCCAGCGGGCCCGCAAGGCAGTTGCCGACGCCATCATCAACGGCAAAGCCATCAACATCGAGGGCGGGAACTTTAAAATGGTCGATGCGGCGCGCTTTTTTCGATGTCACCACTGCCGTCACCACTGGGAAGAGCCGCGCGGAACCGGAAGGCCCCAAGGCTGCCCGCAATGTGGACGCGCAGAGTTTCACCGAGTCATGGGCACCGGCGATAAACCGGCCCCGCCGCCTTGAGATAATCCATTGATACTTCGGTCCTGCGGTGTCGCTTGTGTATTGTGAGGAATCAATCGAAATTATTGTAGACCGTATGTAATATTATTCAGCTGGCCTCCGGTAGAGCCGGGGGTCAGCTGAATAATATTAAAGGAGGCGACAGATTCATGGTAGAGATAATGGACAAGGTTCCGGATCCTTCCGATAAAAAGGACCCACAGGCTGAGCAGGATGCGAAAATCAACAGTACACTCGGGAAAATCAGGCATAAGTTTCTGGTCATGAGCGGCAAAGGCGGCGTGGGAAAAACCAGTACCGCCGTCAACCTTTCCATCGCTTTGGCGAACAAGGGCTTCAAGGTCGGGATCATGGATGTCGACCTTCATGGACCCGATGTTCCGCGCATGCTCGGCCTGAATGCCATGTTGGAGGTGGGGCCGAACGGCAAATTGACACCGGCCAGCTATTCAAACAATCTAAAGGCCGTGTCGGTCGAATCCCTCATGCCGACCAAAGACGAAGCCGTCATCTGGCGCGGTCCCATCAAGTATTCGGCCATTCAACAGTTTATCGGAGATGTCAATTGGGGAGAGCTCGATTTTCTGGTGATCGATTCTCCACCCGGAACCGGCGACGAGCCGTTAACCATCGCCCAGATCGTAAAAGATGCCAAGGCCATTATCGTGACAACACCACAGGAAGTGGCACTGGCGGACGTGCGCAAGTCGATCAGTTTTTGTAAACGGGTCAAAATGGACGTTTTCGGGCTGATCGAAAACATGAGCGGGTTGAGTTGTCCGCATTGCGGTGAAATCATTGACCTGTTCGGTTCCGGCGGCGGCGAAAAAACCGCCCGGCAGTTCGGTTTGAACTTCCTGGGAAGAATTCCCATCGACCCGAACGTTGTCCAATGCGGAGACTCCGGACAATGTTACCGCGATGCCAACGCCGATTCGAA
>JBDNAO010000352.1:0-4127 GCA_039768375.1 Desulfobacterales bacterium
CCGTCCCCAACGCCGATATTCGGCGGCGGTGGCGGCGGCGGTGGCGGCTGTTTTATCGACAGTGCCGGTTCCGGGACCTTGAATCTAAGCAATCATCTCTTGCAGCTGCTTTTCTTAGCGGCGCTTTGTTTGGGGATAGGCATCCTAGTGAGACTTCGGCGAGGGTGATTTTAAACCTTGAGCGGCCAGGCCAATTCGATCCGCCCATGATTGGCCTGGCGGTTACTCAAATTTTTCTAGGAGAATGACTGGTGATTTTCGGGCAAGTCAAATTTCGAAAATTGCTGAAAGACATGAACCGTTCTCCCGGGAAGGCCGTTTTCTCAAGGGGACTTGGTATGGTTGAGCAGAAAGTCAACACCCGCTGTTTCATCGTTGCCGTACTTTTTCTTCTGTTTTCCCCTATGACTTCGCAGGCGCAAGAGCCGGCTGACGAAACAGAAGAAGACAAGACCAAGTCCCGTTTCCAAATGGAGGAGGTGGTGGTTACGGCCACCGGACTCGAAGACGAAGTTCGTAAAGTGGCACGCAATGTGACGGTCATCACGGCCGAAGACATTGCCCAAAGCCCCAGCAATTTTGTACCCGATCTGTTATCGCGGGAAACAAATGTAAATTTGCAAAGCCTTTACGGAACCGATAAGCAGGCAGTCGTGGACATCCGCGGAATGGGTCAAACCACCGCGAGCAACGTGCTGGTTCTGGTGGATGGTTTTCGCCTGAATTCACCGGATCTGGCCGGTCCGGATTTTTCAAGCGTGCCGATCGATGAAATCGAGCGCATCGAAATCATACGCGGCGCGGGCTCGGTCATTTACGGCTCCGGTGCGGTCGGCGGCGTGGTCAACATCATCACAAAGCGCGGCAAAAAAGAGCCGACGGCTCGACCTTACGCTTCCTACGGCAGCTACGATACTTTTGATGGGCGGATTTCGGGCGGCGGGCAGATTGAAAACCTCGACGTGAGTCTCAACGCGGATTACTTCGATACGGACGGCTACCGGGATAACGGTGGTCTCAGAAAAAAGGATTTCGGCGCCCGGCTTGGCTATGACGCCACCGAACACATCGGCGGTGATCTTTTTGAGGGCGTGCTTTTCAACTTGTCGGGCACCTATCATGAAGATAAGGAGGGATTTCCAGGCGGTGTTCCCATCGAGGCTATCGATTCTGAAAGCGAGCGCACAAAAGCCAGCACCCCCAACGACGGTGCAGAGACGGAAGATAATCGTGTCCGGGGCGGCATCGAAGTAGATATCGGCTCTTTTGGTGTTTTGACGTTAAACGGTGGTGTGCGCCATCGCGACAGCAAGTTTATCTTCGGTTTCACGCCTCTCAAACCGAAAGAAGCGCAAACCAGCCGGCTGAATGAGGACACCCAGCAAATTGATTTCGGATACACCCAAGAGTATTCCCTCTGGGGGCTGGAAAATACTTTTCAGTTCGGCACAGATTATTATTATACGGATTACTACAGTGAACGCCTGGATCAACGCGAACGGAAAAACAGCCAGATCGACAGCCTCGGCTTTTTCTTTACAAACCGCTCTTCACTGAGTGAAAAATTCTCATTCGATATCGGCTACCGTTACAATAGCTATAGTGGAACCTTTCGCAACGATGATCTGGTCGACTTCAGCGGAGACGATGTCTGGGTCAATGGGGCCGAATTTGATCGTAATTACTACGACAACGCTTATAATATCGGCATCGTTTATGCCCCCGCCAAAAGCACTTCGCTCTATTCCAGCTTTGCAACCAGTTTCAGAATTCCGAACGTAGACGAATTTGCGCTTGCAGACGATAATCTTAAGCCCCAAAAAGGCTGGCATGTCGATGCCGGCCTGCGACAACAGTTCAAGGATCTGGCCGAAGTGTCACTGTCGCTATTTTACTTTGAAATCGACGATGAGATTTTTTTTGACGCGGATGCCCGTGAGAATCGGAATTTTCAAGATACCACCCAGCGCTTCGGTGTCGAAACCTCACTCAAATTTTACCCAACCGATCGTCTCTACCTTTGGGGCAATCTCACCGTCATGGGGGCCAAATTCAAACAAAGCGGCAACCAGATTCCACTCGTTCCGAATTATTCGGCCAAGCTCGGCATGGAATGGCGGATTTTTGACCCGCTTCTATTGGCGTTAACCGGATCCTTTATCGGCTCCCAATACGATGGCAATGATATCACCAACGATCGCTTTGCTAAATTGGATCCTTATCAGGTTTTCGATGCCAAACTCACATATACCTTTAAGAAATTCACGTTTTTTTGTGGCGTCAATAATATTTTCAATGAACTATACGAGACGGTGGCCTTCAGCGAATCCTATTTCCCAATGCCAACCCGCAATTATTATGCCGGGCTGGCATGGTCCTTGTGAAAAGGTAAACACCATGTGTGCCATAAGAAAAATAGTGGTCTGTTGTTGTTTAATTATCATGCTTGCCCCGGCGGCAGCAGCCGGTCCCTATGCACCGGCCGCGGGAAACCCTGGATCGACGGCTGTATTCATGGATGATCCCGCATTTATCGATTGGGCCTCGGGCTGGGTCGACTATAGCCCCGGCGACAATCTTGCCTCGACCTGGATGAACCCGCAGAAAGCGTTAGGTCCGCCTGAGGGAACTTCTTTTGATGTCGTCAGTCTGGGCAGTGGTGGCGCCATTACCATGACCTTCGATCCCCCCCTGAGCAACGGCCTGGGATGGGATTTTGCTATATTTGAAAATTCTTTCAGCGACACCTTTCTTGAGCTTGCCTATGTGGAAGTTTCATCAGATGGCGTGCAGTTTGTCCGATATGACAATGACTCGTTAACCGCCGGCCCTGTCGGTGGATTCGGGGCCACAGATCCAACCAACATCGATGGTTTTGGCGGTAAATATCGTCAGGGTTTCGGTACGCCATTTGACTTGGCGGATCTCTCCACGAAAGATGACGTCCTCAATGGTTTGGTCAAGTTAAATGAAATCGTGTATGTCCGGATTATCGATATCATCGGGGACGGATCCTTCTTTGATACGAGCGGTGATGTTATCTGGGACCCGTATCCGACCGCTCAAAGTGCCGGCTTTGATTTGGACGCCGTGGGAGTCCGTTACCATCAAATCGAAAACAACGCTCCAAACCAACCAGTGTTAGAAGCGCCTGAAGACGGAAGCCAAGATATACCGCTGAATATAACCCTGATCAGCGGTGCCTTCACGGATGAGAACACGGCAGAGGGAGACTTTCATTACCAGACCCACTGGCAAGTCAGCTTGGATTCAAGCTTTGCGACTCCCCTTCTCGATTTGATCAGCCCGGTGTCGTTGAACACGTTGATCCTAACGGGGTCGTTGTTAACCGAAGATGTCGTCTACTACTGGCGGGTGCAGTATTTTGACAGTTACGAGGCCGGGTCTGAATGGTCACAAACCTATGCCTTCAAAACGACGACGACTTCAATTGACGCGAATGGTAATGGCATTCCGGATGCCCAGGAGTTGGACCCTGCAAGCCCGGTGGATTTGGATCAAAACGGCATACCGGATGTTTCTCAAATAGGCGATCAGTTCAAAGCCTTAAATACCATCGACGGCTCGGGGCAGATTGCACTGGAGACGACAAACCCAAACGATTTAATCGAGTTTGTCGAATCTTGTGCGCCGGATTCCTACCCGGATGAAGGCGGAGAAGCCAGCAAACCGGCGGATATCCTTTATGGGCTGCTGAGTTTCAGGCTGCGGGTCCAGAACGCAGGCGCTACAGCTTCAGTAGTCGTATACTTTTCCGATCCCCTGCCGGATACCTATAAATGGTATAAATATGATCCGGTGAAGGGCTGGTATATATCCGCCGATGCCCAATTCAGTGCGGATCGGCGATCCCTCACCTTCACACTTATTGACGGCGGAGACGGGGATGCCGACGGATTGGCGAATGGTATCATCGTGGATCCGGCTGGCGCCGGTTCTGACGTTACAGGTGCGGTCGCCGCTCCCGTCAGCGGTTCTGCAGGTATTGGCGGCAGTGGTGGGGTTTGCTTTATCGCGGCGGCAGCCGATGCGCTTGGCATCGAGGCGCTGACAGTAGCGGGTGGCAGCTGGGTTCTGCTCCTGTTCGTTGTTCTTGTTTCGATCCG
>JBDNAO010000353.1:0-3209 GCA_039768375.1 Desulfobacterales bacterium
CCGAAGGGGGTGTGACCCAGATCGTGTCCAAGGGCAATCGCTTCGGCCAGATCTTCGTTGAGTCTGAGGGCCCGCACAATGTTGCGCGCCATCTGCGCTACTTCGAGCGTGTGGGTCAGCCGGGTCCGATACTGATCGCCCAGCGGGGCAAGAAACACCTGGGTTTTGTGTTTCAACCGTCTGAATGCATTGGAGAACACGATTCGATCACGGTCCACCTGGAAGGCGGTCCGAATCGGACAGGGCTTCTCAGGACGCCGACGCCCGCGCGACGCAGCGCTCAGGCAGCCAAAGGGTGACATGAAGCTGCGTTCCCTATTTTCAAATTCCTCTCGAATCGATAGCATGCGGCACGTCGAACCCTTGCAATTCACTTAACAATTCACCGAATAATCCGCCTAACCATTCCATAGATCAGCATAAAAGGGCCTCCGCCAGCTTCGATCCTGTCCGGAGGAAAAGGTGTGATGTATCCCACAATACAGGTTCATGTAAAGCCTAAACCGAGATCAGAGGTCTATTTTCCATTGAAGCGGATGGTTCTCGGCGAACCTGTACATGGAGCCGGGTGACCGGATTTTAAAGTGGTCAACTGTTTGAGCGCATTAGCGAGCATTGAAGCGAACAATAAGAAGGTATTTGTCGAACTCGGGATTATCGAGGTTTAGATTCAATCATTTTCGAAGCCTCAACCTTGTTCGGTTTTAGGCTCGCTTTTGCGCGAGTTTTGAGCGCTTTAAAATCCGGTCACCCGGCGTAATCTATGGGATTCTTATTTTCACCGAGGATTTCTGCATTGAAGCCGGCGGGGTTGACACCCCCATAATATTGGAGTAGCGAAACGATTTAAATGAACGGTCATCATCTGATACTCGGCGAACTAACCGACACCATTACCCGTGAAACCCTGGCCGACACGCATGACGAACGCCAGCGCCAGAAACTGGCCCGTCTGTTGGTTGAAAAAAAGGGATATCGGCGGAGTGACATTCAGCCCCGCCAGTCCCTGATAGCCCGGGCCGGTTCGCATCAGGCCATGGTCAAAATCGATATTGTAGTGACGCTCCAGGATCGGCTCTCCATGATTGTCAAATATGGCCCCGGCTCGATCGTCACCCGCCACCGCCCTGCACTGGCGGCCTCCCGCCTGCTGGCGCCCTATCAGATACCCGTCGTCGTGGCAACCAACGGGGAGGATGCCGATGTGCTAGACGGATCCACCGGTCGCGTCATCGACCACGGCCTGGAAGCGCTGCCGGATAGGGAACGGCTGCTCGCGATTATTGCAGACGCTGCATTTGAACCTATTTCTCCGCACCGGGCCCAGATGGAGTCGCGGCTTTTCTATGCCTACGAAGTCAATGGCGCTTGTCCATGTGACGATACGATCTGTCGCCTTTAGGGTTCACCAATGGACTACGAGCATTTCATGACAGCGGCCCTTGAACAAGCCGAAGCTGCCTACCATGCCGGCGAGTTTCCGGTCGGGTGCATTTTGGTTCACAAAGACCGGATCCTGGCGTCGGGTCGGCGGACTGGAACCGCCGCCGAAGGGGTCAATGAAGTCGACCATGCCGAAATGGTCGCTCTGAGGCGCCTGGTGCTGGCCGGCAGGGATGTCGCACCGGCCGAAATTGTGCTCTTCAGCACGCTCGAACCATGCCTGATGTGCTACGGCGCTGCCATTTTGAGCGGTATCAGAACCATCGTCTACGCTTTCGAAGACGCAATGGGTGGCGGAACGGGGTGCGATCTGACACAGCTCAGCCCGCTTTACCGCAACGCAGGCATATCGATCATACCGCACGTGCGGCGTGCGGATAGCGTCCAACTGCTGAAAGCCTTCTTTGCCAATCCGGAAAACGTCTACTGGAAAGACAGCCTGTTGGCCCGCTATACCCTGAAACAATAGGTCGCTGCCGGATGCCGGCCTCCGGCACCCGGCGACCATCACTTGATAGGGATCGAATCGCAGACCGTCGATCGTAATTTTTTAGGCTTGAATTTTTTTCTTGCATTCCCTATTGTTATTGGTTAACTCACTACACTATTAAATGATGACCGGCGTGTTTTGTGGAGTTGCATTAGCCGGGAGCGGCCACAGACGCCGAAGCGGCATTCACTATTAGATGATGGAGGTGCAGGGATAGCCTTAAAAGGACGAATATTCAAATCAAAACCGGTTGATCGGACCAACATCAATCAGTATATCCGAGCCAAAGAGGTTCGGGTTATCGACCCGGAGGGCAAGCAGCTCGGTGTCGTATCGATCACCGAAGCGCTTAAAAGCGCAGCAGAATTCGGACTCGATCTTGTCGAAATTTCACCCAACGCGAATCCTCCTGTCTGTAAGATAATGGACTATGGTCGCTACAAATACGAGCAGACCAAGAAAAAACAGGAGGCTAAAAAGAAACAAGCCACCTTCCAGCTAAAGGAAATAAAGGTCCGCCCCAATACGGACGACCATGACTTGCAGGTCAAGATCGGTTACATAAAAAAATTTATCGACAAAAAGGATAAAGTGAAGGTTACCGTCATGTTCAGGGGGCGGGAAATCACGCTTTCCCAGCTCGGCCGCGACATGCTGGCGAAGATCGCGGAAGAAACAGCCGAGGTGGCCGTGGTAGAACAGTACCCGAAATTTGAAGGCCGAACACTGATGATGGTGCTGTCCCCCCGATAGTCCCTGAAAACCCGCACCGGTCGTGACAGCAGATGTGGACTGCAACGGTCGGGAGCGGAGAAAATTTTACGAAGTGTCAACACGATGGTGGCGTGCGGCGATGTTGAATTCTTTCCCGCGCCATCTATTTTTTTGAGCCGGACCCGGACGTCCCGATATGACAAAAGCGATGAATCGCTGCAAATACCAACAGAGGAGTCAGTGATGCCGAAAATAAAGACCAATCGTTCAGCCGCCAAGCGGTTCAAAAAAACCGGTACCGGCAAATTTGTGTATAATAAATCGCACAAGAGCCATATACTAACCAAGAAAACGACCAAACGAAAGCGACAGTTGCGTCAGTCCCAGATGATTAAAAAGTCCGATCTCAAGGAACTGCGGCTTTTGCTGCCCAACGGATAGCGGCGGTTCCGGCAACTCACCGGGGTGAGCGGACCTGAGGGTCAGCTTGCGCCGCAAGACGGTCTCGGGCTGGCCGCCAATCGACATGCGGCCGGTTCCCAATGGTCACCGCTCAAGGCGA
>JBDNAO010000354.1:0-2540 GCA_039768375.1 Desulfobacterales bacterium
CCCACGGATCGGGGTGTGGCCAACGTGGTGGGCATCGTACTGACCCTTTCGCGAATCACGGTGGGCATTTCCAGCGCGGCAGGCATGACCCGGGCCGCCCGCGAGGCGCAACTCTATGCCGAGTTCCGCGACGTCTTCGGCTCCAAGATCGGCCAATGGGCACTCGCCAACCAGCAGGTGCGCGACCTGGTGCACGAATCCCAGCGGAGCCTGGCTGCTGTTTGCAAAATATTCGCTCTCTTCCAGGAGCTGGGCGGGCGTCTTCAGCCCGGTCTTTCCTCGGACGAACCCCTCGAGATCCGCCGCAAGCGCTTTCTGCTCAGAGAACTGATCGTCATCCAGAAATTGGTCACCGCTTTCGACGCGGTCGACGTCCTGCGCAAAGGGATCAGCATCTTTGGCGGCCACGGTGTCATCGAAGACTTCTGCTCCCTGCCGCGCGTTTTCCGCGATGCGGCGGTCAATGAGCTATGGGAAGGGCCGCGCAACGTGCTCCTCATGCAGGTTTTTCGCGATCTGGGACGGGCTGCACCATTTTACCCATCCAATCAATTCCTGGCCGACCTTCTCTCCGGAGCGCCGGCGGCCGACATTGCTGAACTCGGCAGCCGTGCCCGGAGATTGACCGCCGACCCGCCGTTTGAAAAGTTGGATGTCGATTCCCGCAGGCGGTCGGTGGACTGGGAGGAATTCGTGGTGGACGTGTTTCGGGTTTATCAGGAAACGGCCTTGCGGGAAGTGGGGCCGGCGCCCATCGTCGGACCCCGCAAAATGAGCCTGCCGGAGTTGTGGGACTAAATGCAAAACTGAGGTCGGAGGTCTTGGAAGTAATGCACGAGAAAATATCGACCGACACACTGAATGCCACCTATGGAAGTGCTCGGCTGGCCGACCGGCTGCTTGAGAGCCTGAAGGAGGTCGGGTATGATCTCGGTCGGCTGTCGGCTGCCGATCTGATGACCTTCGATGAGCTGCACGTCATGGGCCGCCAGGCCACCGTTAAGTTGGGCAGTCTGGCCGGCCTCACGGATGCGATGCGTGTTCTCGACATCGGCAGCGGCTTGGGCGGATCGGCCCGCACTCTGGCCGCTGAATTCGGTTGCCACGTGACCGGGGTCGATTTGTCCGCAGAGTTCATCGAGGCGGCGCGCGTTCTCAGCGAACAGGTAGGGTTGGCGGAGCGGGTCGACTTCCGGCATAGCGATGCCTTGAATTTGCCATTCGAGGAGAACCGATTCGATACGGTGTTCATGATCCATGTGACAATGAACATTGCCGACAAAAAAGGCCTGTTCGCGGAGGCCGGGCGCGTTTTAAAACCGGGGGGAAAACTGATCCTGTGGGAAATTTTTAAAACAGCTAAGCCCGATTTGACCTACCCGGTGCCCTGGGCTGAGGATGGATCGTTCAGTTTTTTGATTTCCATAGCCGAAATGGTCGCTCTGATCGAGGCCGCCGGTTTCACTCCGCTTCAGGTCGACGATGCCACTGCCGAGGCGGCCGGATGGGTTCGTGCCCGCCTGGCACCCAAGCGGGACCGACGGCCCAGGCTGCCGCGACCGGATCTCGATCTGGTGCTGGCCAATTTCCGGCTGAAGCGGGCCAATCTTTCCAAAAACCTGCTGCGAGGTGCCGTCGGCGTTCTCCGCTTGGCGGCCGAAAAAGACAAAGGTTAATTTGACGTGTTCCTTTGAATAGGGGGTGGAGCGCAATTTAGACGTAGAATTTTTTGCAACAACTGTCACGGATGGGAAAACGTAGCGTACGATTCAGTACTCACCTTTATCGGATTTTGTGGTATATTTACAAAAATTGACTGGGATAGAGACATCGGATATGGAGTTGATGATGGCTAATAAAAGAATCGACATCTCCCAAGAACAAATGGCTGATTTTTGTCAGCGCTGGCAGATAAACGAACTGGCATTGTTTGGGTCAGCCCTACGCGATGACTTTGGCCCAGAAAGTGATGTAGACATTCTGGTCACGTTCGCATCCGGAGCAGAATGGGGTTTGCTCGATCATGTGAATATGGAAATGGAATTATCCGGTCTATTGGGTTGCAAGGTAGACCTGCTCACCAGGCGAGCGGTTGAAAATAGTCCCAACTGGATACTTCGTCGAGAAATTCTGGATACGGCAGAGGTGATCTATGGTGCGGGATGAGGCTGTGTTGTTGGACATCGTTCGGGCGGCGCAACTTGCGCTCGAGTTTAGGCAAGACATGGACAAGTCTTCTTTTTTTGGCGATCTGAAAACCCAGTCAGCTATTCTGCATCAGTTGATGGTGATGGGGGAAGGTGTAAAACGATTGTCGACGGCCTTTCGTGTTCAGCACCCAGAGGTTCCCTGGGCGCTTATTGCAGGGATGCGTGACAAGCTGATTCACGGATATGACATGGTGGACTTGGAGCTGGTTTGGCAGACAGTGGATAATGATGTGCCTGCTTTGCTGTCTTTAATTGAGCCCTTCCTGCCGAAGCAGGAATAGGACCTGTGCCCGGCTTAAACTAAGCGCCTCTGTATATTGTTAATATTTA
>JBDNAO010000355.1:0-8440 GCA_039768375.1 Desulfobacterales bacterium
CTGCCAATCTCAAATTTTTCTACAGAATTGGCGGCCTCCAATCGTCGATGGCTAAATGTTCTTGCCGTACTCGAATTCTGCTGCTAAGTATGAAAAAACGCCTCATCTCAATCCATACAATCTTATATTCTTAACGATTCGGAGTCCTTTCAAATGGAAGAAACGATCCGCCTGACCGAAGACCTGATTCGGTTCAAATCCACTCATAGCAATCCGTCAGAAATTCAGCGTTGCGCCGATTACATCGAAGAGTTTTTCAGTGCCAACGCCATCGATTACCAGCGGTTGAACTTTCAGAACTACCCCTCCCTTCTGACCGTGCCGCGAAGCGGACAGTTTGCCGTGATCCTGATGTCCCATATCGACGTGGTGGAGGGCGCAGACACGTTGTTCGAGCCCCGGCGGCAGGACGGCAAGCTCTTCGGTCGTGGCAGTATCGATGACAAGTATGCGGCCGCCCTTTCGCTGGTGCTCCTCAAGGAACACTTGCAGCGGTGCCGCAACCGGGGCGGTGGTCAGGAGGACCTGCCTTTCGGCATTCTGATCACAACCGACGAGGAAATCGGTGGGGTCAACGGCGCCAAGAAAGTCCTTCCATTGGTAAAAGCCGATTTTTGCATCGCCCTGGACGGCGGCAGTGTCGACAAAATCGTCGTCAAAGAAAAGGGGATCCTGCGTCTCAAACTGATCACCGAGGGCAAATCCGCCCATGGCGCCCGGCCCTGGCTCGGTGAGAACGCCATCGAGAAGCTGATCGAAGATTATCGTGTTATTCGAACTTTTTTTAAAGATACCTTGCCGGACCATTGGCACCGGACCATCAATTTCAGCCGGATCAAGGCGGGGGCATCGGTCAACCAGGTTCCGGACAGTGCCGAGGCACTGTTCGACATCCGCTATACCGAAAACGACAACGTAGATGCACTGGTCGAGGCCATACAGGGTAAGATCGGCGGCCGTCTGGTGATCGAGGAAAAGGAACCGCTTTTCATGGGAGGTGAATCTCCTTACCTGGACGAACTACTGAAATTCGCTGAGGGGACCGGAACCGGTTTCGAACATGGTGCCAGTGACGCCCGCCACCTGAGCCAGTTCGGTATCAAAGGGATCGTCTGGGGCGCGGACGGCGATATGAGCCAGCATACGGCCGAGGAGCACGTCAACATTGCCAGTGTTTTCAAGCTTTACGAAGTCCTCGATAAATATCTGGGCAACCTGGCAGCCGTGCGGGCGGATTAATCCTGCCGATCAGCGGTCGCGCCGTGCTATTTTTGAAATGAACGGCTGACCCTTATAATCGTCATTAAAATTAATTCAGATAGTTAAAATATTGTGCGCGGATAAAATTTAAGTTTAATAATGATTCTAATAAATTTGGTCAAAAAAAATCAGTTTTTGAACCATTATTCTTTAGCCGCCATGGGCTGATCTCGTCGAATTTTATTTCTTCCATGTCTATTTTGTTCTTTTTAACGTCATAGACTTTATCTATGACATTATTGAAGTCCGCATCAACAAATAACCGGTCTGCATAACCGTCAAAATCATCATCAGTGACGATAAGAAGCGGGTACCATGACCAAGCACCAGTTTCATTCAGTAATTTAAATTCGATCAAATCAATCTTTGATTTGTTACTATTGTCATGGTGAGTTTTGGTTTGGCTATCCCGGTCATATCCGAAAAAAACTGAGGGTTTGTGCCCGTAAGGTGTTGGAACAAGAGAGTATCCTTGTAATATTATTTTTTTTTGAGAAACATAATCTTTGGGAAAATTAAGATTAGGGGCCTCCCCTTGGATAACAATTTGACGGCAATTGCTACTTAATGTAAGGACTACCAGGAGAAGAAGAGTTTTAACCTGATTTGAAAACAGCTTTCTCAATAGATGGCGTTTCTTTCTGATTCGATGAATAGAGGAAGAATTTTTTGTTTCATAGTACAGGATTGAACTACTTGATTCAACTTTAACTTAAAGGAGGGGGAAATGAAATGCTTGAATAAGTGTCTAAATGTTATTTTATTGTTATTTATAGGAGGGTTACTCATAATTTCAATTTACGGATGTGGTGAAAAAAAGGAAGAAGAAAAAATAAGTGTTCCTGCAAAGGAGGAACCTGCAAAGCAAGAAGAGGTTGCAAAACAGGAAGTTTCGATAAAAACTGGTGGAACACTCGTTTTCGGACGCGGTGGTGATAGCGTTGGACTGGATCCGGCCTACGAGACCGACGGAAACTCGTTTATGATCTGTGACAATATCTACGAAGCGCTCGTATTCTACAAGGACGAATCCACCGCACTGGAGCCGGGCTTGGCCGAGTCCTGGGATATTTCACCGGACGGGCTGACCTACACCTTCCATCTTCGCAAGGGTGTCAAGTTCCACGACGGAACGCCCTTCAATGCCGATGCCGTCGTGTTTTCCATCGGCCGCATGATGAAAGACCGCAATGTAAAATTCTTCGGTAACCCCCTCGAAGTCCCGGCCCAGGAGAGGCCACCGGAGTATTGGGTGTCCATGGAAATGGATGACACCATCGGCGCCATCGAGGCGGTGGATGAATACACCGTCGTCTTCAAGCTCAAACGGGTAGAAGCGCCGTTTCTGGCCAACTTGGGAATGGATTTTGCCGATATCATCAGCCCTGCGGCATTCATGGCAAATCCCAAAGAGTTCATTCGAAATCCTGTCGGCACCGGCCCTTTTAAGTTTGTAAAATGGGTCAAGGACGATCGGATTATTCTGGAGAAAAATCAGGACTACTGGGACAAATCCGGCGGGCCTTACCTGGACCAGCTCATCTTCAGGTCAATCCCGGAAAACTCGGTCCGTTTTCTGGAACTCAAAACCGGCAATATTCACATCTGCCAGTTCCCCAACCCGGCCGATATTGCCCTGGCAGAAAAAGACAGCAACCTTATTCTGCCGACCCAGCCGGGAATGAACATCGGCTACCTGTCATTCAATCACACCAAGGAGCCTTGGAAGAGCAACGTTGACATGCGCAGGGCCATTGCCCACGCGATAAACAGCAAGGCTATTGTCGACAACATCTACCAGGGGATGGGGCAGGTTGCCAAGAATCCGATCCCGCCCACCATGTGGGGATACAACGACAAGGTTCCGGGCTTTGCATATGACCCTGAGAAGGCCAAGGAACTATTGAAAAAGGCCGGTTTTCCCGACGGTAACGGATTGGGCGAAATTACCCTGTGGTCGATGCCGGTTCCCCGGCCCTACAACCCCGATGGCCTGAAGATCGGCGAAGCCATGGCGGCAGACCTGGCCAAGGTTGGGATCACGGCCAAGGTGGTCACCTTCGAGTGGGGAACCTACCTGAAACGTCAGCGGGAACAGCCGGCGGACATGGATCTTTTTCAGCTCGGCTGGACCGGTGACAACGGCGATCCGGACAACTTTCTGGCCGTGCTTTTCGACGGCCTGGCCTCATCCGCCATCCGGACCCAGTGGCACAACGAAAAGTATCACGAACTCATGGTCAAAGGCCGCCAAACCATCGATCAAAACGAAAGGGCTAAAATCTACGAAGAGGCCCAGCAGTTGATTTATGACGAGGTGCCCGTCATTTCGGTGGCCCATTCGACGGTTATCTGGCCGGCGCTCAAAAATGTAAAAGACTTCAAACTGCATCCCACCAGCTCGGTGCGAATGAAAAACGTCTGGTTGGAGTAACCCGCCTACTCTATATCTTTTTGAATTAGGTGGGTAAACGGTCAGATTGAAATAAGAAACTGGTCAAGGGAAGGGCAGAGCCCTTAGAATGGTTCTGCCCTTCCGTTTGCCGTGCGCGAAGCCTGTATGTGCACTATCTACTGGATGGGCACTGTCTGAAAGGTAAAATCGATTGTCATGCTGGCATACGTGATTCGAAGATTATTGATCCTGATCCCCACGCTGCTGGGGGTTTCCGTCATCGTCTTTCTCATGTTGCACATGACGCCCGGCGACCCGGCAGAACTGCTGTTGGGTGAACGCGCCACGGTTGAGTCCTTGGCGCAGATGCGAGAACACCTCGGACTCAACGAACCTCTTTATGTGCAGTACGGCCTCTTTCTCAAGCGGTTGTTGAAGGGCGACTTGGGGGAGACCATCTGGACTCGCCAGAAGGTCTGGACCGAGGTGCGACAACGGTTTCCAGCCACCATTGAGCTGTCCATCGTGGCGCTGTGCATCAGCTGCTTCTTTGGTGTCCTCTTAGGGATTATTTCCGCCACCAGGCAATATTCTATTTTTGATTATGTCAGCATGCTCGGGGCGCTGGCAGGGGTCAGTATGCCGATCTTCTGGCTGGGGCTGGTGTTCATGCTGATTTTCTCCCTCAACCTCGGCTGGCTGCCGCTCTCGGGTCGCTTGAGTATCGGGATCGATTTGGAAGTGATCACCAATTTTTATATTCTGGACGCCATCCTGACCCGCAACTGGGCGGCCTTAAGGGATGCCGTGTGGCACATCATCATGCCGGCGGTGACCCTGAGCACCATCCCCACGGCCATCGTGGCGCGGATGACCCGTTCGGCCATGCTGGACGTCTTGCGTCAGGATTATATCAAGACGGCCAAAGCCAAAGGCCTCTCGAACCTTACCGTCATCTTCAAACATGCCCTGCGCAATGCCCTCATCCCGGTTGTCACCACCATCGGCCTTCAGTTTGGCGTTCTACTGGGCGGTGCCATTCTGACCGAGACCATATTTGCCTGGCCCGGTGTGGGCAAATGGATGTACGATGCGGTCATGCAGAGAGACTACATGGTCATCCAAGGCGGCACGCTTTTTATTGCCGGCCTCTTTGTTCTCATCAACCTGTGTGTCGATGTTCTGTATGCGGTCATTAACCCGAGAATGAGTATGCAGTGATAAAATCGCCTTGGGGCGATTTTATGAAACGCGGCTTTGCCGCTCTAAAAACGCTGAGTGCAAGCTGGCTGCTTGCTGCAGCGGGACAACCGAAAGCCTCATGTAGGCCTATCGATGACGACCGCACGCGACAACAATAAAGATCCGCATCTCCGCCACCCGATGGTGGAACAACTGAGCCAGCTGTGGCGCAACAAGACCGCCATAGCCGGTCTGGTGGTCATTACCGTTTTTGTTCTGACCGCCATTTTCGCGCCCTTGCTCAGCCCCCATAACCCGCTGGAGACAGAGCTGTATGATCAACTAAAGCCCCCCCTGTGGCATGAAAAGGGGACCACAAAATACATTTTGGGTACCGACGAACTGGGACGGGACACCCTGTCACGGATCATTTACGGTGCGCGGGTTTCTCTGCTGGTGGCGATTGTCAGCGTCGGCCTGGCCTTCTTCTGCGGTACCCTGCTCGGCTCGTTTTCGGGCTACTACAAAGGGAAGATCGACAGCATCATCATGCGCCTCATGGACATGCTGCTGGCCTTTCCTTACCTGCTGCTGGCGATCGTTGTCGTTGCTTACCTTGGTCCCAGCCTTCAGAATGCCATGATGGCCATCGGAATTACCTACGTGCCCCGGTTTGCCCGCATCGTGCGGGGCAGCGTGCTGGAAGAGTGCGGAAAGGATTACGTCATGGCGGCCCGCGCCATCGGCGCCGGAAACCTGCGCATCATTTTTTTGGCCATTTTGCCCAACTGTATGGGGCCTCTCATCGTGCAGACGACACTCAGCATGGCCTCGGCGATCCTGGATGCGGCGGCACTGAGTTTTCTGGGGTTGGGTGCCCAGCCGCCGACCCCCGAGTGGGGGGCCATGATTGCCAGAAGCCGGGGCTTGATTCTGCGCGCCCCCTGGGTGATGACCTTTCCCGGTATCGCCATCCTGATGGCCGTCCTCGGTTTCAACCTGCTGGGCGATGGTCTCCGCGATGCACTGGACCCGCGCTTGAGAGATTGATGATCAAGCATGCTTTTAGATATCCAAAACCTTAAAACCCATTTCTTCGTCCGCGGTCAGGTGGCCAGGGCGGTCGATGATGTCAGTTTCTCGGTTCGTTCCGGTCAAACCCTCGGGCTTGTGGGTGAGTCCGGATGCGGTAAGAGCGTGACCGCTCATTCCATTATCCAACTCATACCGGAGCCGCCCGGTAAGATCGTCGGAGGGAAGATTTTCTTCGACGGCACCGATCTTCTGGAACTCAGCGAGAGGCAGATGCGTCGCATTCGCGGCAACCGGATTTCCATGATTTTTCAGGAGCCGATGACCTCACTGAATCCGGTGTTCACCGTGGGCGAACAGGTCGGCGAGGTCATCCGCCTGCACCAGCACTTCTCTCACAAAGAGACGCGTCGGCGTGTCGTGGAGATATTCCAGTTGGTCGGCATTCCGGCACCGCAAAAGCGGCTGTCCGACTATCCGCACCAGATGAGCGGCGGCATGCGCCAACGGGTGATGATTGCAATGGCGCTGGCCTGCAATCCCAAAATGATGATTGCCGACGAGCCGACAACTGCGCTCGATGTCACCATCCAAGCCCAGATCCTGGACCTGATGAACAAGCTCAAAGACGAAACCGGTGCCGCGATCCTCTTCATCACCCACGATCTGGGCGTGATTGCCGAAATGGCCCAGCATGTGGCGGTGATGTATGCCGGCAAAATGATGGAGTACGCTGATGTGGAAACGCTTTTCACCGATCCCAAACATCCCTATACCGTGGGTTTGATGCAATCGATACCGGTTCTTGGCCGTAAAACCAAAGACGGTCGTCTGAGCACCATATCGGGGGTCGTTCCCTCGCTGTTCAACCTGCCCAGCGGCTGTCTGTTCAGCGACCGTTGCCCGGATGTCTTCGACGATTGCCGCCGCATCGAACCCGACATGTACGGCGTTGGTGACAACCACACCGCACGGTGTTTGAAATATGCCTGAAAACAGCCAGAACGACTACCTGGTAGAAACCAGAAATCTCGTAAAATACTATCCCATCCGTGGCGGGGTGTTCCTGAAAGAGGTGGCGGCGGTGAAGGCCGTCGACGATGTGAGCCTGACCATCCGTTCCGGTGAAACCATGGGGCTGGTCGGTGAATCCGGCTGCGGCAAAACCACTTTTGGTCGCGCCATCCTGCGACTGGAGCAACCGACAGCCGGAGAAGTGATCTTCAAGGGTCGAAACTTACTGGCCTGCGATGCGAAAGAAATGCGCGGTCTGCGCAAACAGATGCAGATCATTTTTCAGGACCCTTTTTCCTCCCTGAACCCCCGCAAAACGATCGCCCAGATCATTGGCGAACCATTGTTGGTTCACGGTATGAAAAATAGAAAACAAAGGGAGGAGCGGGTGCTCTACCTGCTGGACGTCGTCGGGTTGCGGCCGGAGCAGATGCGACGCTATCCGCACATGTTTTCAGGCGGCCAACGGCAGCGGATCGGTGTTGCCAGGGCCCTGGCGTTGAATCCCGAGTTGATCGTCTGTGATGAGGCGGTCTCGGCCCTGGACGTGTCGATCCAGGCCCAGGTGCTCAATCTGCTCAAGGACCTGCAGCAGGAGTTCGGCCTGACATACCTTTTTATCTCACACGATCTGCACGTGGTTGAGCACATCAGCGACCGTGTGGCGGTGATGTACCTGGGAAAGATCGTCGAGCTGGCCCCCAGCAAGGACCTCTATAAGAGGCCCCTGCATCCTTACTCACAGGCGCTGCTCTCCGCCTCCCCTATGCCGGATCCGAAGCGCAAGCACAAGCGCATCATTCTCAAGGGTGATGTCCCCAGTCCGATCGATCCGCCTTCGGGCTGTCGATTTCACACCCGCTGCATCTACGTGCGTGATCTTTGCAGCCGGAAGGAACCGGCTCTGCGTGAAATCGAATCCCGCCATATGGCCGCCTGCCATTTTGCCGGTGAGGTGGGGGTTTGATTCCATTCCCCACCATCATCCCACGTCATTCAGCACGCATGAACACATTTCAGCATTTAAAGATGGGACTAGTGTCGTGTCATTTTTTAAAGTGTCGCGATTGCCTTGAGCGATGAAATTGAATGCACATCAGGTTCCCGGTTCAACGTTCAGCACTGCCACTGGCTGCCGCCTCCAGTTTGATCGAAGAGGAAACTTTTAAGTTTCGGTTAAAAATTCCAAATCGCAAATAACAAATAACAAACAAATCACAATGACCGAAATTCGAAATTCCAATGAAAGTCCCCCTTTGAAAAAGGGGGATTTAGGGGGATTTTCAAACGGTAAACAGAAATCCCCCTGGCCCCCTTTCCAAAGGGGGGAATTTTAGGCCTAAAGTTAATGGCATTGTATTGTAATTTGGAATTTATTTGTATTTTGGTGCTTGTTTTTTGGTATTTGGCATTATTTTAAGCTGGTGGGCAAGTCCTGAAATCTGAAACCTAAACCAACACTGCCGATGATCATTGTTATGTTCCCACGCTTGAAATATCGAGCAGCGGGCGACAATGGATAAGACAATTTAAGTGTGACTAGACCCTAAATCTGGC
>JBDNAO010000356.1:0-9831 GCA_039768375.1 Desulfobacterales bacterium
AAACTTCAATATCCAATGACCCAAACAGGTTTGACATTTTGAATTTAGGCCAAAGATGACACGACATTAGCGACTGCGAGCTTCTATGGCTTGTCTTTGGACGGTCCCGGCGGCCGTTCGATGATCGGCGCCAGATGCGGCGGTGAAACTTTCATTACGGCCCGGTACTCCGGCGGGCAGGCCACTCTGCACTCGGCGCATTTGACGCACAGCGACTGATCGATCCCCTTTTTGCGGTTGCCGGTGGTAAACACCGCATCCACCGGACAACAGCCCTCGCAGACATCGCATCCTCGTGCGCATCGGTCCAGATCGATATAAAACGCGATCAGCGGCCGGCACATCATAGCCGGGCATCGCTTTTGCTCTACGTGGGCCGTATAATCGTCCGCAAAATATTCGAGTGACGTGAGCACCGGGTTCGGAGCCGTCTTGCCGAGACCGCAGAGGGACCCCTGTTTAATATCCTCGCTCAACTGCTGCAGCTGCTGCAGGTCGGACGGCTGCCCCTCCCCTTCTGTCAAGCGTTTCAAAATCTCCAAGAGGTGGTAGGTGCCGATACGGCAAAAGGTGCACTTGCCGCAGGACTCCTTCTGAGTGAAATCGAGGAAGTAGCGGGCGACATCCACCAGGCAGGTGTCTTCGTCCATGACCACCATGCCGCCCGAGCCCATCATGGCCCCGGCCCCGGTCAGCGAGTCGAAGTCGATCGGCGTATCCAAAAAGTCCTCGGGCAGGCAGCCGCCGGAGGGCCCACCGATCTGAACCGCCTTGAACTTCTTCTTATTCGGTATCCCGCCGCAGATATCGAATATCAGGGTCCGCAGCGACACCCCCATCGGGATTTCCACCAGGCCGGGATGGGTCACGTTGCCGACAACCGAAAAAATCGCGGTACCGGGGCTGCCGGCGCTGCCGATGCCCCGGTACCATTCGGCACCGTTTTCAATGATGGGCGGCACCGAGGCCAGGGTTTTGACGTTGTTGATGACCGTTGGTTTGTCTTTCAATCCAGCGTCGATCGGATATGGCGGCCGATGAAGCGGCATCCCCCGCCGGCCTTCGACCGACTGTATCAGCGCGGTTTCCTCACCGCACACAAAGGCGCCGGACCCCTCGAAAACACCGATATCGAAATCGAAGGCACTGTCGAGGATGCCCTGTCCCAAGAGCCCCTGTTCGTTGGCCTGCGCGATGGCCTTGCGAATGATCTTGACGGCGAGAGGGTATTCGGCCCTCACGTAAACGAGTCCGTGCCGGGCACCGACGGCGTAGGCGCATATGATCATGCCCTCTAAGACCTGGTGGGGATTGCTTTCCAGTATCGTGCGGTCCATGTAAGCGCCGGGATCCCCTTCGTCGGCATTGCAAATGACGATCTTTTCATCGCCGGCGGCCCGGCGGGCCAACTCCCACTTGGTCCCGGTGGGAAAACCGGCGCCGCCGCGTCCCCTCAACCCGGATCGCTCGATTTCCGCCACGATTGCCTGCGGGGATCGCTCGAGGGCCGCTGCCAGGGCGGCGTAGCCGTTTTCGGCAAGATAGTCGTAGATGTCTTCGGGATCGATGCGGCCGCATTTTTCCATGACAACCCGTTTTTCCTGATTGAAGCGAGGAAATTCCATGACGGAAGGAATCAGGTCGTTGGCAACAGTGGCGCCGAGGATATGCTCCAGACGCGGATCACCGCCTTCGAGAAAGAGCTTGGTCAGCATCGTGGCTTTGCCGGGGTTGACCTCGGGATATAAAATAGGCGGAAATCCCGAAGCCGGGTGGTCGATCACGACCACCGGCTCGGCGTAACAGTGACCGACACAGCCGACAAGGTGGATGCGGGCGTCGATACCCCGTTCCGCCAGGGCCTGTTCGAAGGCGGCCTGAGTTTCAAGCGCACCGGCGGCTATGCCGCAGGTGGCCATGCCGATGTGGATCTTCGGTATCGGCGCCTCGTCAAAAGCCGCCCTCCGTTGCATCGCCTCGGCCTGCATCGCCCGAAAGCGTTTGTTGGATATGTCACGATTGCGAGGGGTCATTTTTTTGTTCGGCGCGGGCCTTGATCCCTTTTTCGATATCGACTCTCATGATGAGCCCTTCGACCTTGCTCGGTGCCATGTGTCCCTGGACCGTCTCGCCGACCAAGGCCACCGGTGCCAGGGCGCAACAACCGACACAGGCCACCCGCTCGATGCTGAACTCGCGGTCCGCTGTGGTCTCTCCCTCCTTGATCTCAAGCTTGCGTTCGAAATTCTCGAGGATGATATCGGCGCCCTTGACGTGGCAGGCAGTTCCCAGACAGACCTTGATCGGATTTTTCCCGGGCGGGTTGAACCGGAACTGATTGTAAAAAGTGGCAACGCCGTAGACTTCGGCGGGAGAAACATCCAGATGATCAGCCACCAGTTCGATGGTCGCCGGCGGCAGATAGGCGAGTCTTTCCTGGAACATCTGGAGAATGGGGATCAGTTCGCCGCGTTCCTTCTTGAATCGAATCAACTGGACTTTAAGATCGTCGAGAGTTCGCGCTTCTTCGGCGCTGAGCTCAAGATCCATAGAAACTCCTAGACGATGATCGCGTCCTTGTATCACAATTGCCGGTGGAACCGAACCCAGACAATCATCTTACCGAAACCGACCTATGAAATCAATGGCGCATTAAATCTTGTCCAACGCACCATAAGCAGCCTGAATACGGTCCCGCAACAAAAAGCACAGCCGTTCCAAGATGTTGAAGCCCAGATCGTTGTTGCTGGTCATCAACTCCCGTAACCGGGCCCCCTGCATGACGAGTACGCTCGTCGGCCGCTGGCAGACAGCCGTCGACATCACGATGTGGGGCTCGTTGAGAAGTGTCGACCAGCATCCCAGCACCCGGCTCTTGCCGAGAGTTTCGATCACGACATTTCCCTTGCGGTTCCCCATCGACATCGAGCGTTCCAGGTGCACCAGACCTTCGGATATGATGAACAGATGTTCACCGAAGTCGCCCTGCTGAAAGAGAATGCTGCCTGCCTCACAGGCCCTGACCACACAAATAGCAGCTATTTTCTCGATGTCGGCTTTGCCGAAACCCTTGAAGAATTCGCATGCTGCCAAGACGTCTTCGATGTTTTGCGGATTCATACTTCAGTCCCTGCGGTTGAAGGTGACGCTGCCGGAACGGTTTCCGTTTCGCGCTCATAGAGTTGAATTAAGCGACTGCCCAGTGCTGCGGCCAGTTGTTTGAAAAAAAGCAATCCGCTAGAAAGATCCTTTTCCAAAATCGATTGAAACTGTTGCCGGTCGATCTTCAGCAGCGTGGCTGTCTCAGTGCACTCGGCCGAGGCCGAGTAAGTCTGCCGACCGATGAGGCTCGACCACCCGAAGATCTCGCCAATCCGGCAACTGGTGAAGACCTCGCGACCGGCATGACCGAGACGCAACCTCACACACCCCTGGATCAGGATGTAGAAATGGGCGGCCGGTTCATCGGACCTAAAAATGACATCGCCTTGGACGCAGGACGTTCTCGAGGCAATGGCCATGAGGTCCTTGATGAAGTTGTGGTTCAGGCCGTAAAAAAGGTCTGCCTGCTTGATGATCATGCCGCACCTCCCATGGAAACGGTTTTTCACTTTGCCGCCAAAGATCTTTAAATTTTCATCTCCGGCGGGTGCGCCCCCCTCACTGCGACGAAAGACGCCGGCGGCGGTGTTATCGGGAACCAATCGACAAAAATTCGCTCTTCTTGCGGGCGTCAGCCGGTTGCCCCAAAAAAGGCGATCATTGATTCTATAATATTTTCGGCTTCGCAATGTCAACTTCGTTAGCAGCCCTCGGAAATTTCTTTGACTGAATGTCACTTTGACCTAAACTGATCGGTTCCTGGTTCTGGGTTCGAGCCTGCCCTGGCGCAACGAGACGTGGCTATGAAATTGTTTGTATATTCTATAGACGTTGCTTACCATTACCACATCTTTCCAAGCCAAGCTTGGGCTAGGGGGTCAAAGGTTCTAACCGAATGAAACTGAGAACAATTCTTACCAATGACCCAAACAGGTTTGTAATTTTGTATTTTGGTCATTGTGATTTGTTTGTTACTTGTTATTTGCGATTTGGTATTTTTCATCGAAACTTAAAAGTTTCCTCTTCCTATCAAACTGGAAGCTTGCGGCCAGAGGCAGTGCTGAACCCTGAACCCAGAACGCTGAACCCAGAACCCTGAACCTTAAGCCGCTCAACTTATTTGTAAGTAACCGGCAGAACCAAATCCGACAAAACGTGAAAGGTTTTTTCAATCATCGCTCCTCTGGCCCCAGTTCCGCCGCTGCGAGCTCAGGGTTCGGCCTCGATGTTGACAGGTCAAGTTGTCAGGCTTAATAACTAAGTCAACTCAATTTGTGGTGTATGCATACTCGATTGTAAGAAAAAGGCCTATTACCTTCAGCGAGTTGAACCCTTTGATCAGATAAAGGCCGTTTTTGACTGAAATAACCGGAGGAAATCGGAATGGGTAAAATTTTGGGAATATTCGTCAGCTCTGAAAAGTATCTGGATCAGATTATCAAGTTGTGCCGGGCGGCAAAAACAAAGGAGGTCGACGTGCGTCTTTTTTTCACCCACAACGGCACGCGGCTTTGCACGGACCCGCGCCTCGAGGACCTGGAGGGACTGGCCACCATTGCACTCTGCAAGGTGGGATTCGAGGCCAACGCGCTTGAACCCGCAGACGCCAAGGTAGAAGAAAAGGCGTTTTTGTCCCAATCATGGCATGCCGAGATGATTTACGACTGTGACCGTTATCTGGTCTTCTGAAGGCCGGTCCGATTTGATCCGTGGTCACTGCTGTTTACGAATAAAGACATTTGGATGCCGGAGGGTCTTTACCTATGGAAAATATCAAACATTGCGCCATCGTCGTTCGCAGGCCGGAGGATGTCTGGGAAGGGACGCGTACGACGCTGGGCTTGGCGGCGCACAACTACTGGGCCTACCTGTTCGTCTTGAATGTCAGCATCGAAATGACCGAGGCGCTCGAGGAAAACCTGGAGTGGCTCGAAGAGATGGAGTGCCCGTGCATCTCCAACCTCGAGATCAACGGCCGATACGGCTTCGACATCATGCCGCTGGAAAAACTGGCCCGAGAACTAAAGAAAATGGACCTGGTGATTCCATTCGGAAATCGAAAGTAAGCCGTCGCTTGCGAAAGAAGGTCATATGCCGAAAAGAAAAAAAATGCTGCACATTCTGAAATCGAACCCCGACGATCTCCAGCGCACGCTCATGTACAATCTGTCGCTGGGATACAGCTGCCTGCAGTTTCCGCTCTTCGAATTCGATGGAGAAGCCCCGGACTATGAAGAACTGATCGATTTGATCTTCGCGTTCGACGAGGTGATCACCTGGTGGTAAGGTTCCGCTGAAAAACGCTAACTCGACAGCCGGTCTCGTCTACAGTCGCAGCCAACTGAGGAGAGGCGGAATACACGTTGACGCCTCCAGCCGTGAGCACTGTTTTTCGGACCGCCAAAAATAAACACGTTCCGGCGTCGTCTGGTATGCCCCATTGATCCGATTCGCCACGCTCGGCCGGTTCAAAACCCCCAAGCCGCTGCAGAGCCCGGCATTTTGGACCGGGAGGGTCTGCTCTAACTCTGGGACTCTGTCAAGGCGTGCCATAGTTCCTGAAGGGAAAAGGGTTTGTCGAGCAGGTCGACGACATATCTCTTTTGTTCGGCTTCGATTTCTTTGTTAAAATATTCTAAAGCGCCGCTCATGTAGATAGCCTTGATTTTGGGATTATGGGACCGGACGTCGTGCATCAACGCGAATCCGTTTTTCAGCGGCATTTCGATGTCTGTGATAATCAGGTCCGGTTCGAACTGGAGGTACTTGACAAAACCGTCCTCCCCGTTTTCGGCGGTCTGGACCCGATGAGAGCTGTGTTGTAGGATACATTTTAGGGATTCGGCCACGTATTTGTTGTCATCGACTACCAATATTTTCATTTTTTTTCACCTTTACTTTTTTGAATGGCTGATGTCGTTGTTGAAAGCAAACAGCGTGCCATACTTATAACATATTGTATTTTCTATTAATATAAAAAATATTGGCATCAATTTGGATCTCTGAATGACTGGAATCCCCTGCATCTCAGCCGGCCCCTTCATACGCCAAGGGCCGTAACGGTTCTGTTGCTATCCGAACAGGTACAGGACAACCCGCCATGGCGGATATACAATTTTTACGTATAATATCAAATATATATGATTTTATTTTGCGGAAATCGGCACTGACATGCCGGCTTTGATTCGCCTTAGGATCGATGGAGAGGGGAACCCGCGTATGTGTGTAGGATATTTCATGCATTCTCAAATGATGACGTCAAAAAAGACGCATGAAGGACATCATTGACATTTTTTGCCGTTCGCAGTATAGGTTCACCGTATTGCATCGGAACCGATGATACCGCGGCGGCACTCGAGACCGAGATGATCGCAGGACACCACGCCAGCGACCAATTTCAATTTGATGCGCGGGAAAGTCCTTTCGCCGCTTGGCCGCGAAGTCTAACGGTTTTCCTCGGTAAGGATACCAGGGTTTTTGTGATCTGTTGTCGTATTACGGAAAAGACATAAGGCTTCCTACTCCTGTAACACCGCTCAACTCGTTCTGCTCATCAACGCCTCTTCTGACCAGCGCCAGGAAGCATTTTCCGGAAGTGATCCCTGCCGTACCGCTCGCGGTCTCTGACTGATTTCATAGACGTTTGATCATCAGGAACGGTTTACAGACCCGATTCCGCAGGTCTCACCGGAGTGATCCGGCTCTACGGAAATCAAAAGAATGAACCTACATCGCATGAATTCAACCGGTCTCAAGGAGAGAAGAACCGGTATCGACCGGCGGCGAATGGATCCGCCATCGTATTTTGGGCCGGAAAGACGAAAAATCATCGAACGCCGCACCGGCAAGCCGCATCAGGCCGATGTGTTGCAACCGAATCGGTTCATGCAGAAGGCCCAGCTTCTCAATCGGGCGATTCAGACCTTTCTTGGGAAACAGGGTCTCAAGAGCGACCAAACCAATAAGGCGCTCCGCCCGAAATGGTCAGGCGAGACGATGCAACTCACCGACCGGGCTCACGAAAGGGTCCCGATCGAGTCACCGGTCATGGTGCAGGAAGGCGACTCACACGCCATGTTTCCCGGCACCCTTTTGAACTTCAGCAGCGCCGGAATGTACATCGAATCTGAAACTGTCCCGAGACTGCGATCGGGAATCATCATTCACATGCAGAATTATGCCTCGGATGCCGCGACACCGGAGGATATTCGCAAATATTACGGTCAGGTACGATGGTGCCGGAAACTGACCGGCCTGGTTGTGTTCGTGCGTTACGGCATCGGCATAAAACTCATCGATGATATAAATGAATTTGTAAAACTGTTCAGCATTTAGGGTTCACGCCCCAATCGGCAAGAGACGGATGCCGCCGCGACCGAGACGACCTCCACACCTGATTCCATCATCCAAAATTATGCCGCTTAAACAGCGCGGCCACTGCCGAATACCCCCTGTTGTCTAAAAAAACCCTGCGTTATTTTACCCAAAGCGGCTGCGCACTGTAACCCATTCTACAGGAGACACCCATCCGTATCATGATTAAGAATCATATTATTATCTACTTGTAATTTATATCTATTTCAACGTTGGAACTGGCGTGTAACGGCTTGGCATATTTCCTGCTTTTATGAAAATGACCATCGGGTCTCGGAAAACTGACGAATTTGGATATCGAAACCGGAAACGCAAAGCAGAGGGCAGAATTTATGATGAGCGAGCAGCTGCCGATTAATGTGTCGAAAAAGGAGATGAACCCCATTATCAGCGACCGGGACAAGAGAAAAAACGACCGCATCGACTACACGGCCGGTGCGGTAATAGAATCTCTCGATCCAAGTCCTTTGGTGAGCGCCTGTATCGCAAACTACAGCAGCGGCGGTCTGTACTTCGAATCGGACACGCTGATTACTCCCGGCACCAACATCTACCTGGGCATATTCGGTTCGCCCTACAGCGAATCCGCGGCCGAATACGAATGCCATCGCGTAAAGATAAAATGGTGTAAAGATCTCTACAATTCGGATTTCAAGTATGGATACGGCGCCCAACACCTTGACCCTATCGGGGCGTATTCCCGAGATGCGGAACAGCACTTTTACGATATACCGCGATATCTCAAACTCATGATGGAAGATGGGCGGGAATCGCGAAAATATCCGCGCAAGCCGGCTGATAAATCAATCATTTTCACATCGGCCGATCAATTCTGTAAAGGCACCATCACCAACGTCAGCAAGAATGGTCTGTTCATTGAGACCGAAACCGGTTTAGAGGTCGGCGACAGGATTAAAATTGCTGTCCCCGGAACCAAATTCGACAAGGGGCTCATGCTCAGGGCGGAAGTTGTCCGCGCCACGTCATCCGGAATCGGTGTCAAACTAATAGGAATCATCAAGAATTAGTGTTCGAAGATCGTTTGCGTCCCTGAAGACCCCTCTCCATCCTCTCGGCAACGACCCGCCGTTTGGCCTGTACGAAGAACCGGTGCAGGTCTCGGCGCATCGCACTGGCCGGTTTGTTCATGCGGGCGCCGGCGTCCAGTCCCAGAATGTCCTGAACCGGAATGATTACGCCAGATTACTCGCAAAAACGTTGGATGATAAAATAACCCTTTTAAGCAGTGGAACAAACCGGCCGAATGGCCCTCGCTGAGGTGGAAGGTTATTATTAGCTTGTGTGTTGACGCCCTTTGTCCCGGATGCTATCGACGACTTATCATTTCAAGGATTTTGAAATAGTGGAGTTGAAGGCATCTTCCAATCGATCAATCCCACAGCAGGTTCTTGCGCATTTTTTGCTGATTCGTAACGTCCGTGCAGAGAAGAAGGCGAGGAAACAAATGAATCTTTTAGCGGCAATATGGTTTGTGTTTGCCCTTATATTTTCTGGATTGGGAGTCTATCACTTCGGCGCCGCTTCGGCGTCCATCAGCCAGTTTAACATCGAGGACATGCGGTACAGAAAAGAAAGTGTCGAGTTGGAGAAGCCCTCAACCGGCGTTGACGTCGAAAAGCGATTACATAAATTTTCTGTGGATCTAAATAAGTACATAACCGCTTACAATAAATCGATGCGGCAGCAGAATGTGATTGCCGGCATTGGATATGTTGTTGCCGCCGTGACGGCGGTCTTCGCAATGGTCATCGAGCTCAAAGATTTCCTTACATGACTCATGTTGGCAGTGAATAGACTTTCAAGCAGAGCGAACTTAACCAGTCGGCACCGGCAATCGCGCAAGACTTCAATCAGCAAAGCATAAGGAATAAAACCATGTTTCGCAAATAGCCTATCAGCGGCGAGGCTGCAGCAGTTTAGTTGCAATGCGGTCGGTCACTGTGACGTTGAGCTTGGGGCCTTTTCTTTTAGCGCCCCTGGGTAAGTCTGACTTGCTTTGGGTTTTTCCAGGTGGGCCGCCATGGCATCCTTACCAGCCCTGACCAGGGCATTGCGGCGATCGTCGCTCATGTCGAACTCAGTCGTGCCGTAACCGGCGGCCGCAAGGCGAACCACCATCGAAAAATCGATTTGCGTTAGCGCCAAAGGTTGTGGACAAGGTCCGTCGCGAGCTGCAACAAAGTCAAATCAGAAAACGATGCGGTTTTCGCCGCAAACGATTATCAATTCGGATTCCTTACCCGTACAGGCAAGAGTCATGTTGAGGGCCTTGCCCATTTCGGCGGCAAGGGCTGTCGGTCTTGATTTGCTGATCATAATCGGCAGATGTGCTCT
>JBDNAO010000357.1:0-3869 GCA_039768375.1 Desulfobacterales bacterium
AATCAATGGATGGGCACCCATTAGTTTCCGTCCATAAATGGCCCTTTTCGGCAATTTGACCAAATGCATAAAATCTATTGACAACGGTCACAGCGCCTGTTAGGTTCTGGAAAAATATGGAAATTTGAAATCGTCATGAAGAACCTACCCGCCATCAACAACCTTATTGGCCTTATTCTTCTCCTCGTAGGAGAGATAATTCTCTGCTGCGGGGACAGGGGTTGATAATGGTGAAGTAGCTCTACCACAAACACAAAAATCCGTTATCAGCCCGGGGCTGGTAACGGATTTTTTTTTGACAATCGACTTTTAAAAAGCACTATCGAAAGGAACGAACGCCATGGAAATGACCGGCGCCCAAATTCTGATGAAGGTTCTGAAGGAGGAAGGTGTGGATACCATTTTCGGCTTCCCCGGCGGAGCAGTGATCGATATTTACGACGAGCTGGCCAAAAGCGACATTCGCCATGTCCTGGTCCGACACGAGCAGGGCGCCGTTCACGCTGCGGATGGTTACGCCCGCGCGGGGAAGCGAGTAGGTGTTTGTCTGGTGACCTCGGGTCCCGGTGCCACCAACACGGTCACCGGTATCGCCTCGGCCTTCATGGATTCCATACCCATTGTCGTCATCAGCGGTCAAGTGCCCACCCACCTGATCGGTAACGATGCTTTTCAAGAAGTCGACATTGTCGGGATCACGCGTCCATGCACCAAGCACAACTATCTGGTCAAGCGGGTCGAAGACCTGGCCCGAACGGTCAAGGAGGCCTTTCATATTGCCCGCTCCGGTCGACCCGGACCCGTTCTGATCGATCTTCCCAAAGATATTGCCAAGAACTGCACTGACTACAACGGCCAGACGCCGGTCAACCTGAAATCATACCACCCGACCTATGCTCCCAATGTAAAACAACTGCAGAAAGTCTGCACGTTGATCGAATCTGCCGAACGCCCGGTGATTTTTGCCGGCGGCGGCAT
The DNA here is from genome assembly GCA_039768375.1 of Desulfobacterales bacterium. Classification (GTDB taxonomy): domain Bacteria; phylum Desulfobacterota; class Desulfobacteria; order Desulfobacterales; family SG8-13; genus JARFQH01. Next base: position 979 of record JBDNAO010000357.1, read on the forward strand.
TATCCTGTCAAAAGCCGCCGGCGACCTCACGGAGTTCGCGCGCAAAACCAAGACCCCGGTCACGACCTCCCTGATGGGCCTCGGAGCCTTCCCGGCCACCGACTCCCTGTGGCTGGGCATGATCGGCATGCACGGCACGTATCGGGCCAACATGAGCACCGGCAACTGCGACCTTTTGATCGCTATCGGCGTGAGGTTCGACGACCGCGTCACCGGCAGGACCGACGCCTTCGCATCTCAGGCCAAAATTGTTCACATCGACATCGATCCGACCTCTATCCGTAAAAACATACCGGTGACCATACCGGTGGTAGGCGACTGCAAGGCCAGCCTGCATCAGCTCAACGGTCTGCTCGAAAAGATCGACCTGAAAGATACCGAACGGCGTCGGCGACCATGGTTGGACAAAATCGAGCAATGGAAGAATACCAATCCCCTGGCCTATGAGCAGAAAGAGACCATCAAGCCGCAGTACGTGGTCGAAAAACTCTATGAATTGACCAGCGGCAAGGCCATCATCACCACCGAAGTCGGTCAGAATCAGATGTGGGCCGCCCAGTATTATCATTTCGATCAACCCAGTCATTTCATCACTTCCGGCGGTCTGGGCTGCATGGGCTTCGGACTCCCAGCCGCTATCGGAGCCCAAATGGCCTGTCCCGACAAGCTTGTCGTCGATGTGGCCGGAGACGGCAGCATCCAGATGAATATTCAGGAAATGGCCACGGCCGTCCAGTATTGCCTGCCCGTGAAGGTGGTTATCCTGAACAACGGCTACCTCGGCATGGTCCGTCAATGGCAGGAACTCTTTTACGAAAAGCGGTATGCCTGCACCTGCATGGAACATGCGCCTGATTTCGTCAAACTGGCGGAAGCATACGGTGCCGTCGGCCTGCGCGCCACCCGACCGGCAGAGGTCGAAGCGGTCCTGAGAGAAGGCCTTACCGTTCAGAGGCCGGTCATAATGGACTTTGCGGTAGAAAAAGAAGAAAGCGTCTACCCGATGGTGCCGGCCGGTGCGCCGATTACGGAAATGCTGCTGGTGTGATCCGTTGAGCCGGTTGAGCCGGTTTAGCCCGTTTAGCCGGTTGGTAACTAGGCGTTTTGTCGAGGGAGGTTAACTGGGAATTCAGGGAGAAGGGTGACAAAGCAGTTCATGCAGCTTAGTATTCTAACGGGCCTAACGGACTAAACCGGCTCAACGGGCCTAACGGACCCAACGGAGAAACATGAACGAAGAAAAACATATTTTCACCATGCTGGTCGACAACGAACCGGGGGTCTTGTCACGGGTGGTCGGTCTGTTCAGCGGCCGCGGTTTCAACATCGACAGCCTCGTGGTGGCCGAAACCATGGACCCGAAGGTCTCCCGCATCACGATCGTAACAAAGGCTGACAAACCGGTCCTCGAGCAGATCGAAAAACAGCTCAACAAGCTGATCAACGTAATCAAAATCCGCGATCTCACCGGCCCGGAAGCCGTCAAACGGGAAATGGCTCTGATTTGCGTCAACGCCGCCTCCGGGCACCGCGCCGAAATTTTGCGGATTGTCGATATCTTCCGCTGCAAGGTCGTCGATGTCGGTCTGGAGCACTACATCATCGAGGTCACAGGTGATGCGGGCAAGATTGGCGCCCTGATCAATATGCTCAAGCCGATCGGAATCAAGAAAATCGCGCGCACGGGTCCGCTGGCGCTCAAGCGTGAACCGAATTGAGCGGTTTTCGGCGTCGTGTGGTCTTTAAGGGTTGCACGGGAAGTGAACGTTTAGTGGCAGAAGTTTAGCGCATTATATCTTTATGAAAGGAATTGGCAGAAGATGGCACAGATTGATTTTGGCGGCACGATGGAAGAGGTAATGACTTCTGAAGAATTCTCACTGCAGAAAGCCAGAGAAGCTCTGGAGCCCGAGACCGTGGCCGTACTCGGCTATGGTGTGCAGGGGCCGGGACAGGCGCTGAACATGCGGGACAACGGTATCCGGGTGATCGTCGGCCAACGTGAAAACAGCCCTTCATGGGACCGCGCGGTAGCCGACGGTTTTGTTCCCGGAAAAACGCTCTTTCCTCTGGAAGAAGCGGCCCGCAGAGGCACCATCGTACAGTATCTGCTTTCCGATGCCGGTCAGGCGGCGATGTGGCCCAAAATTGGGGAATGCCTGAACCCAGGCGACGCGCTTTGTTTCTCGCACGGATTTTCAATCGTTTACAAGGACCAGACCGGAATCGTGGCCCCGAAAGAGGTCGATGTGATTCTGGTCGCGCCCAAGGGTTCCGGTCGCACCGTCCGCACCAATTTTCTCGACGGCAGCGGCATCAATTCAAGCTATGCGGTCAACCAGGATTACACCGGCCGAGCCAAAGAAAGAACACTGGCCTTGGGAATTGCCATCGGCTCAGGGTATCTTTTCCCGACGACTTTCCAAAAAGAGGTTTACAGCGATCTGACCGGTGAACGCGGCGTTTTGATGGGGTGTCTGGCGGGAGTGATGGAGGCGCAGTACAACCTGCTGCGCAAACACGGTCACAGCCCCAGCGAAGCGTTCAACGAAACCGTGGAGGAGCTGACACAGAGTCTGATTCGATTGGTGGCCGAAAACGGTATGGATTGGATGTTCAGCAACTGCAGCACCACGGCCCAGCGGGGCGCTCTGGACTGGTCGCCCCGCTTTCGAGATGCCGTGGCGCCCCTTTTCGATGAACTCTACGACAGTGTCGTTTCCGGCAAGGAAACCCAACGCGTGATGGAGGCCAACAGCGCCCCGGATTACCGTGAAAAACTCCAGCGGGAGCTGGATGTCATCCACAATTCTGAAATGTGGCGTACCGGTGCTGCAGTGCGGTCGCTGCGACCCGAAAACAGAGGCAAATAGAGGCGTCCCCAGCCTCCT
>JBDNAO010000358.1:0-2970 GCA_039768375.1 Desulfobacterales bacterium
AATGAATCTCCCTGCAGCAAGCTGCAGGGTATCAAAGCTGTTTGATTTTATCCCCTCACCCTAACCCTCTCCCCAGGGAGAGGGAATCTGTGGTGACCCTGTAGCGAGCTACAGGAAATTATCAAGTTAAAGCCCCGCTCGTCCGTTGCCTTCAGTCCATCTTGGCCGGGAGACGGATGATGAAAGTGCTACCCGAACCCACATCGGAATGAACCTCGATTTCGCCGTCATGCTGTTCGACAATTTTCTTGGTCATCATTAAGCCGATGCCGGTACCACTGGTGCCCTTGGTGCTGAAAAACCCCTGAAATATCTTGTTACGGGTAGACGCATCCATGCCGATGCCGGTATCGGAAACCCGGTATTCGCACCCCCACCCGTCAATTTTTTTCGTTTGGATGTGCAGCCGCTGTATGTTTCCGGATGGTTGTGCTTCGATGCAGGCGTCAATGGCGTTGGCCCAAAGATTTAAAATACATCGTTGAACCGCTTCGGGATCGAAACAAAAGGGCTCCAAATCCGGGCTGAGGTCGACGGTCAGTTCGATATCGTTTTCTTCGGTCCGCGGCTTCATGATCGCCGCGGCCTCTAGTATCGGCAAGTTGGGGTCACTCATTTTACACGTTATTTCAGCATATTTTCCATAGTTGAGAAGATCCAAGGAGAGGCCGCGGATTTTATCCACGTTGCCCTTTATCATCTCCCATCCTTCCTGGAGGTACTTTCTGTCGTCCTGTTCAATTCCTTGTCCGAGAACGAAAATGCCGCCCCTCAGACCGCCGGCAATATTCTTGATGGTGTGAGAAAGGCCGGCGATGGTCTGGCCGATAGCCGCCATGCGTTCGGCCTCGATGAGCTCGCGGGCCTTTTCTTCGACCATCTTTTCGAGGTGCTCCGTGTACTCTCTGATCTGGCACCGCATGGAGATGCGTTCACGGGCCCGCCGGATGGCAATATTAAGAATCTCGTCGTCGATGGGTTTGGTGACAAAGTCGGTGGCATCGAGTTTCAGGCTCTGGATGGCCAGCTCCATGTCGCCGTGGCCGGTGAACATGATGACTTCCGTGTCGGCGTTTTCCCGCTTGATTTGCTTCAGCAGGGTGATGCCGTCCATGTCGGGCATCTTGATGTCCGTCAGCACGATCTGCGGACTGACGGCCTTGAAAATACGCAGCGCATCCTCACCGTTTCCGGCCGTGTGGACCTTGAACCCTCGATCAGCCAGCGAGATGCCGAGTACTTTACGAATGCCCTCTTCGTCATCGACCAGTAAAATAGACTCTCGCATTACAGGCTTCCTGACAGTTTATATCAGCAGTCCTTTAAGCGTCATTACGCGGTAAGGTGATCACAAAGCAGGCGCCTTGCGGTTTATTTTTGACCGCCTGGATGCTGCCGCCGAAGTCTTTGATGATGCCGTAGCTGATCGATAGCCCCAGTCCGGTGCCCTTGCCGACCTCCTTGGTGGTGAAAAACGGCTCGAAGATTTTATCTAATATGGATGCGGGGATGCCGATGCCGGAGTCGCAGACCTCGATGATGACACTATGTTTTTCAGCGTAGGTGTGCAAGAAGATTTTTTTGTCGACCTCTTCCGGGCCCTCCAATTTCAGGCGGTCCATGATGGCGTCCCGGGCATTTATCAGCAGGTTGATGAACACCTGTTCCAGCCGGGCCGGGTCGGCTATGATCGGCGGCAGGTCGTCCTGAAGGTCCCAGACGGTTTCGATCCCCCTGACCTTCAGTTGCTGGCTGAAGATCTCAAAGGTTTTCCGGAGGACCTGGTTGATCGGGACGCTTTCCTGATCCAATTCGGATTTCCGACCGAACTGACGCAGATGGTTGATGATTTTGCTGGCCCTGTCCACGTGGCTGTCGATTTCTGAGGCCATTGTGGCGAGGATCTCTTCCTTTATCGGCTCTTTTTTTTTGACTTTTCGCATGAAGAAATTGCTGGCGGTTTTGATGACCGAAAGCGGCTGGTTCAGTTCATGGGCCACCCCCGTGGCCATTTCGCCGAGAGTGGCCATTTTACTGGCCTGTATCAGTTGCTGTTCGGTCTCGAGCCGTTTCGTGATATCACTGGTGGTCACCAGCAGCACTTTTTTTCCGGGGTATTCCGATGGAGAGACCCTGATGTTCACAAACAGGGTCCCCCCTTCCTTGGTTAGTTGTTTGACCTGATTGATGATCGCGGTTGTTTTCAAATTCCGGGCGATTCGATCCCGGTCCTCCGCGAAAAACAAATCCAGAAAGGATCGCGTCGTCACCTGGTCCTTTGCGCAGCCGTAAACCGCTTTGACACTTTCATTGCAGTCGAGTACTTCCAGGGTCTCCTGGTCGAGAACGAACACCGGGTTGGGAATGTTGTTGAAGATGGCGTGGTATTTCTTTTCAGACTTTTCCAGCTCCTCCTCGAGTTGCTTGCGGGCGGTGATATCCAGGTTCATTTCCATGGCGGCGATGATTTCCCCATCGGGATTTCGCATAGGGGAAGTCTTTACCAGCCAGTGGGTCGGTTTGCCATCCTTGCTGAGACCGGTCTCTTCACTGGTGTGGGAGCGGCCGTCTTCGAAGGTCTTTTCCACCGGGCAGACCAAACATTTCTCCTCACGGCCCTTGTAGACCTGGTAGCAATAGTCGCCCGGCCGGGGATCGAAGCTCTCCGCGAATTTTCGGTTGTAGCGCGTCAGTTTGTAGTCGCGGTCCTGGACGGTTATAAAGCACGGCACCATTTCGAAAAGGGTCTGGTATTCATCCTTCTGGCGATTCAACTCTTCCTGTTTTTTGCCGATCTCTGCGCTCATATGGTTGATGACGTGGGCCAGCTGCCCCACTTCGTTGTTGGAGTGGAAATCGATGTGGGTGTCGTAGTCGCCGTCGGAAATTCGCTGTGCTCCATCCATCAGCCGGTTGATCGGCTTTTTGACGAAGTTCAAAACAAAGACGAAAATGATCGCCGAGGTTATC
>JBDNAO010000359.1:0-3208 GCA_039768375.1 Desulfobacterales bacterium
AAACGCTTACAATTAGGTGGTTTGAAGCGCATCGGACTTTGCAACCCTGTGAGCGGTTACTTAAAACCTAGAGTATACCGGGAAATTACGGCAAATCTCGGCGACTTCGGAGGTGACATACTTTAGAACCTCCTGCCGGCCGGCACTGCTCAAAGCGGCATCGATGAGACTGACAATACGTCTTGCTGCGGCTGTTTCTATTCCCCTGGCACTGATGGCCGAGGCGCCGACCCGGATGCCACTGGCTTGATCGGGCGGCTGCGGGTCGTTGGGGATCACATTACGGTTGACGATGATACCGGTTGATTCGAGCACTTCTTCGGCGACCCGGCCAGTCAATCCTTTGGGCCGCAAATCCACCAGAACCAGATGGTTGTCCGTACCGCCGGATACGAGGCGATAGCCTTGCTTTTTAAATTCGTCCGCCATGGCGGTGGCGTTGGCGAGAACCCGTTTCTGCACTGCGGCAAATTCGGGGGTGGCGGCCAGATGAAAGCAGAGCGCCTTGGCGGCCACCTGGTTCAGTGCAGGGGTGCCCTGACTGCCCGGAAATACCGCTCGATCGATCTGCCGGTGATGCTTTTCCTTGCAGATGATCACCCCGCCGCGACCGCCCATCAGCGTTTTATAAGTTGTGAAGGTGACAAAATCACTGACCGGCACAGGGCTGGGAATCACGCCGGCTGCCACCAATCCGGCGATGTGGGCCATGTCGACCAGCAGATAGGCGGAAACGCTTCGGGCGATATCGGCCAGGCGCCGGTAGTCGATCAGCCGTGCATAGGCGCTGGCGCCGGCCACGATCATACGGGGTTTGAAACCGGCAGCCTGCTTTGCAATCGCGTCATAATCGAGCTGTTCCGTATCAGGATCGAGACCGTAATGGGCGAATTGAAAACACTTGCTGGTGATTGAAGCGGCATCGCCGTGGGACAGATGACCGCCGTGCGACAGCCGCATGGAAAGGATGCGGTCGCCAGGTTTGAGAACCGCAAAATAGACTGCCAGGTTGGCCGAGGTTCCGCTGTGGGGCTGCACGTTGATGTGAGCTGCTCCGAACAGCTTTTTAGCGCGCTCCATGGCCAGGTTCTCAAGGTCATCGGCCTGGCCGCAGCCGGCATGAAACCGCCGTCCCGGGTAGCCTTCGGCCGACTTGAGGTTGAAGGCGGATCCCTGGGCCTCCAGTATCGAAAGCGGGGCGTGGTTCTCGGCTGCGATCAAATCGATTGTGTTCTCGATACGTTCCTTTTCAGCTTCTACAATCCTGAATACTTCCGGATCATCAAAGCGTAGGTGTTTCATCATGGCATCTTTTCAAGGCAGGTTTTCGAGGTCATCGAGGTCTTTAAATCTGCCAGAGGCTTTCTTATTTCCCTTAAGATCAGCGAGACCGATCAAGCTTACCGGTATCCCGTCAAGCTCATCGATGACTCTTGACGCATAACAATCTTCAAAAGTCACGCCGGAAATGGATGTCACAATTTCAATCCGGATTGGTGGCTCTCCCAGTCGGATGATCTTTTCCGGAACTAAAAAGAGCTTCGCTGAAAGCTCCGGCAAGTCAAAACCAAATTCCTTTAAGGCAACGACGATTTTATCGGCATTTGCAGGCTCAACTTCGACCCAAACATCCATGTCTGCCGTTGCACGCGGGTATCCATGATAGGCCACGGCATATCCGCCGATTAATAGATACTTAACCCGGTGCGCGTTCAGCAATTTCAAGAATTCTTTGAAGTCTTGCGGAAGATTTATGGTAGCCATAATTTATCTGTCTCAGGGTTTCAACGGCCTTGAGGCGTTGGTAGGGTGTCTGCGAAAGCCAATAGACTTTATCTCCGGATTGATCCAGCAGCGATGTGATTGAGATTTTTCTGCGGTTTATCCTCGGTAAACTGATGGCACTCATCTGGTGGGTTCCTTTTGTCTTTATAAGTTATTTGAGTATCTTATATCACGTTTCCTTCGTTACGCAAATAGAAAACAGGGGTCACCCGTCAAAAGGCCTTAATCTGATTATTGAATAAATGACATGCCCAATTCAACCTTAAAAGTCATGTAAAGGGAAATTATCGAACTAATTGAAATTATTATGGATGTAAGTCATCAATTGAGAACGACCTCATAACATGTTAGAATGTTTAAGCTTTAATGCTGCCAAAGTAAAGAAGGAGGTCTTGATTCAGTGGATTGTATCAAACACGCCAATCCTGCCTTTAAACCCAATATTGGCAAAAAAACGCCGCTGCCGAATAAAATTGCAGGGTCCTTAATTCTCCAAAATGGACATCGATCATGATCAACACAACACGAAGTGAAATTGTTTTCTGCCTGCTGGTTTTGTGGGTGACCCTCATCGGCTGCGGTGGCGGCAGTGGCGGGTCGGGTGAGAGCGGGGTCGGGCTCCCATTTGTTGATGGCAGTGCCACCGGAGGGGAGCGAAACTCGGTCTGCCTCGCAGGTGCGAGTACGGGGGAAGTCGTCCGGCCGCAGTTTCTTATGAACCTCGAGGGGCAAACCAGCTGGTATGCGTCGCCGGTTGTCGCCGATCTGGACGGCGACGGGGAAAACGAACTCGTCGCGGCCTATTATTCGGTCTATGTCTTTGGAAGTGACGGTACCCTCCTCGACCGGGTCGATGGAAACGGCGGCCGTGTATACGCCCCTCACATTGTGATTGACCTCGAAGGCGACGGCGTGGCCGAGATCGTCTCCGGCAATCGTCACGAAGTCTATGTCTACGAGTGGAGAAACGGCCGGCTGGTCCTTAAGCCCGGTTGGCCGACCGATACCACAACGGCTGATGAGTCTCCGGAAGTGCGCGGGCTGGCCGCCGCAGACCTTGACGGCGACGGACTTATCGAAATCGTGGCCACCACCACCCAGACGCAGAGCACGGAAGAGGGTGGTGCCCAGGTCTTCGTTTTTACCGCCAACGGCCATCTCTTCCAGCCCGCCGGTCTGAGTTGGCCCGCCTGGCCGCGATACAACAACTTCACCGGCGCGGGAGGCGATGCCGACCGCAACGGGCAGGGGCATTCAGGTTTCGGCTGTTATGGGCTCAACGTGGCAATCGGCAATGTCGACGACGACAACGACCAGGAAATTATCGTCACCTACGACAACCATCACATCCAGGCCTTCGACCTCGACGGTGTCGCCATCGATGCCTCCCCGTGGTTCACCAATCGCTCGAGCCAGTACATGG
>JBDNAO010000360.1:0-2850 GCA_039768375.1 Desulfobacterales bacterium
CCAGCGTTTAGCCGCCGATTATTTCATTTAAGCCTTCAATTATATTGATAAGTTCCTCTGGGGACGCACTTGCAAGCTTTTTTCCGATTCTTTTTGTAGATAGTGTATGAATTTGACTGATTTTGGCCCAAGATTTTTTGGGGAGATTTGTATCTGATAGTTCGAGCGTCAGCGGGAATCCTGCCCGTTGAGGCTGGCTGGTAATAGCCACCGCGATGACTGTGCCTTACCGATTATTGAATATGTTATTGCTCAAAATAAGAACAGGGCGAAAGCCGCCCTGTTCGCTGCCAATGACAGGATTTAAATCTGCCCAATGAACGTCTCCCCTCAATATTCTGGCCATTCATCGATCTCCATTGAAAATCCTTCTTCTGCTATATTCTGTTCATACTTAGGATCAAGTTTGGCACATTCTTGTGCCAACCGAGTTCTCTCAAGACGTTTAAGCTTGTCCGCGACAGCCGCTTGAATTGCTTTACTGCGGTTGGGATACACTTTGTTCATAACCATTAAATCGAGTTGTTTTAACAGGTTATCATCAATTGTGATAGCAATTTTTGAAGCAGCCATTGTGATCACCTCCGGTATGACAATATATCATACCGGCCATTTTTTCAAGGGAAAATTTCGGTTTAAGTTGCTAACTATTGAGCTAGTGCCCATCCGCGGTTTCATAAAGGGGGCTCCTTTGGTCCCGGCAAGACGGTCAGGGCCAACACAATTGAGCCTGCGGCCAACATTACGACACCCAATCCTACCGCCAACGGGAAAATACCGATGGGGCCCAGCAAACCACCGCCGCGCGCGGCACTTTCTGCCGCGTCACGGAGTGCATAGAAACCGACAGCAGAGGTCAGAATCCCCGGCAACAACAAAACCCCGTGTGTCCACGTCAACGCCCTCCGAACGCCTGGATGCCCCCGCCACGTTCGCCGTCCCAGGATCATCATCCATACGCCAAGCCCTGTCAGCGGCCCTCCCTGCACTGCAGCCATTGTGAAGGCCATAGGCAGGTTCGTCCAGATGGTGCCGTGCGACATGTGCGGCAGCACGCGGAACGAGGCAAATATCCACCATGCGGCAAGGAGAAGAAGCACCAACCCCAACGCATAGTGGACCAAGGCCAGGCATCGGATCGTCCAACGCTTGGCTCTTCCCGGCTCACGATCTCTCCTATCCGGACTGGACAACTCGGGCAGTACGGAATCGTTGCGCCCGCCACCGGCCGGAGCCGGCATTCCAGCTGCAGTTGCCGCTTTGAACGCACTCGAAAATGAAATGCAGAGCGAAGCAATGGACAGGCCGCCGGCAAGCAATCCCATTACAAGCGCGGTCACTCCGAACTGGGTCACATAGTCGCCCCCAGCGGGGGCGCTGCGTTCTGCAGCGTTCAGGAAGAGAAATCCGCGAGATACCAGAAATACGGCGCACGGGGCGAGCACAAGATGGGTGATGCGCATCGTCCTGCGGAGCGACTCGTTCGGGCGAAAAAGTCGCCAGCCGAGAATTCCCAGCCATGTCAAACCAGGCAGGATGACCAGATTGAGGAAAAAGCCATAGGACAAAGCTAACAAGACAACGGGCAGCAGGGCGATGGCCACCACGAAATGCGCCACGCCAAGCGAGCCGAGCATTATGCGGGCGGCCTTTTTCATAAGGTTTTCTTGAAATTCTCCATGAACTTTTCGACTACCGACTTGAGTTCCGAGTCGCTCACCGAGGTGGTGGCGCAGATTTGCACGTACGCCATCTTCTCGGGGGAAAGAGCAATCATCATTTCCACTTCGTACTTGATAATTCCATACTGAGGCGGCGTGTACTCGTAGCCGTGCAGAACCACGTCCATGCCTGTGATCGACGTCTCGGTTCGCTTGATGAATTCCTTGCTCTTCAACTTCCCCGATGTCAGGAATCCGTTCACCGGCTTCTTGTCAGGATTGCCGAGAGTGTAGACCCTCATCTCCATCACGTCGGACTTGAACACGTCATAGCTGAGCCGGGACAATTTGTATATGCCGGTCACATTGGTGTCCTCGTTCAGCGACACCTTCCACCCGGATGGATAGGCCACTACGTAGCCCTGGGCATCGTTCCTTAACGTGGACAAACTATCGCCGGCCGCTGCTTGCAGGCACCAGACGCCGAGCGTAAAGCCGCAAATGGTGGAAACGTAACGTATCCATTTCTTCATACCGTCAGCCTCCTTCTTCCATGTTTCGACTTTGTTTCCGCCCTGCTGCCGCTCCCATCGGAACTGACGCAGCCGGTCCAGCTATGGTTGTAGGTGTCGGTGCTTCGCGAAGCCCCCCGGTTTCTGTTTCACTTTTCTCATTCAGTTTCCAGCTCCCGGCATGCGCTTTTATCCCGCTTTTTGCATCCAAGTTCAAACCATTTGGCGGACTCTTTGGGATTGTCTGCCATTTTACCGAGAGCATAGCAGCCAGCGTATCCGTCGGTCCCACGGGAATATCGGGGTTTCAGCAAACACATTTTTTTATATATGGCGATAGCCTTTTCTCGGTTGCCGTTTTCAAGTTCGTATTTTGCCAGGGCTGAACAACCGGTAAAACCGTCGATCTGGCATGCTTCCTGATACCATTTCAAAGCGTCATTTATATTTCCAGAGTTCTTTGCATGTTCACCAAGATACCAGCAAGAGGCGGCATTATTCTTATTGAGGCATTCATTCGTCAACTCGGGCACATTAGTGGGCAACGCCTCTAAATTGGAATATGAAAACAGACCGGCAAGGATTAACAAGATGACACAGGTTTTCTTTAGCATTCTCTCTCCCTTTTCATCCAACCCAAGAGATACGCGTCGTGTATCCACATGGCAATTTCATGA
>JBDNAO010000361.1:0-5045 GCA_039768375.1 Desulfobacterales bacterium
CATGGATCGGACGGAAGGACGCCAAAACAGTAAGAGCCAAAATTACATGCACCGTGGCGGCCCATGGGGCCGAGATGGTTTAAAACAGAAAAAAAGGATCAACCATGAAGGGATTTTACAATCGACTTCTTTTTATAGACGTCGGTGAAAAGACATTCACTGTTCAGCCAATCGAAGACGCCGTTAAACAAAACGTCCGGGAAATGCGCCCGGAGGTGAAAAAATGTGGTGTGGTGACCATCGGGCCGGCCGGCGAAAACCGGGTTTGTTTTGCCGTCATTGAAAACGACTACTGGCGCAGCGCCGGCCGTACCGGCGTGGGCGCCGTGATGGGGTCCAAAATGATAAAGGCGGTGGCCTTTCGCGGCGACCGTAAAAAAGAATGGGCCGATGCGAATCAACTGGCCGACTTCAGCCGTGAATTCGCCCGGCGCAATAAAGACAACCCCGGTGTAAAGGCCTATAAAACCAAGGGTACCCCCATGCTGGTGGACATCATGAACGATGTTGGCGGTTTTCCTACACGGTATTGGCGCAGGGCATCCGATTCGCAGCAAGAGAATGGCGTATGGAAGAACAGGCCATCCATGTCAAGGGATTGGAGCCGGCCGGCTATGATCCCCGGATCCTAAAGGGTATGGGCCTGGCCTACTGTTCATCGGACCGGGGGGCCTGCCATCTGCGGGCTACTTTTTACAAACCGGAGCTTTCCGGACTCGTCGACCCGGACCAGATTGATGGCAAAGCTGAAATCTTTACCGAGTGGGAAGATCGCCTGACGATCTTCGACACATTGATCCTGTGCCGGTTCTACCGGGACCTTTACCAGTGGGAAGAGCTCTCAACGATCATCGGGGCGATTACCGGTCTTAGGCTCGATGCGGCGGCAATGCGGCGCATTGCCGCCGATGTGACCGATGCCGCGCGGCGCTTCAACATCCGCGAAGGACTGCGACCCGCAGACGACCGGATACCCGAGCGTTTCCACCGTGAGCCTTTGCCCGAAACCGGCAAGGTGATCACATCCGAAGAGATGCAACAGTTTCTTGGAGACTACTACCGGGCCCGCGGCTAGAACGAAAAGGGCGAACCGACGACGGAGCAATGAATGCTTCTTTTCGCAACCGTTCATCCGGGCTCCGGCACGTCATTTTCATAGATCTTGGCGGCCCAGGGCCTTGAGTGTTTAGGGATTAGAGGGTCCGCTGTCGGTTCGGCGTTACTGCTTTTCGATGCTGAAGGCAAAACCTTTTGCATGTTCTTTCACGATCGCTTCGATTGCCATGTGGGCTTTATTTTCGCGAGCTTCAACAATGATGTCCATCCATCCCATCCCGGTTCCGGTCTGCAGGATGATGCCTTTGCCGCTTGCGGCGATATTGCGCGCAATCTCATCCCTGACGGCCAACTGGTGCTGAGACGCAAAATCATCTCCGGCCCATCGCATAACGATCCGCAACTTGCCGCTGTCGAGCCGGCCGGTGCCCTGACGGTCCTCATCACTTGTGCAGCCTACCGCCGCATACACGATCAACATCACCAGAACGGATATTCTCATCTTTCATTTTTATCAGATTTGTGGGAAAATAGCATCCTTAGTCGAGATCTGTCGGGTCAACGCTGAAAGATTGGTGTGCAGAAACATGAAATTAAATGGAATCATGGGCGTGTTTTCGAGTGATTTTGCCGTGGACCTGGGCACCGCCAACACACGCATCTACCTCAAGGGAAAGGGGATTGTATTAAACGAACCGTCGATCGTCGCCGTCAGAACAATCAGCGAGTCGAGAAGCAAAGCGATCGCTTTTGGTTTGGAAGCCAAAGACATGCAGGGCAAGACACCGGCCGATATCACCCTTATACGCCCCATTCGCGACGGCGTCATCGCCGACTTCGAAGCGATCGCCGCCTTGCTCAAGTTTTTTATTCGCAAAGTCCACAGCCGGTATAAATTCGTCAAACCAAGAATTGTCTTTGCCGTGCCGCACGCCATCACCGAGGTCGAAAAGCGTGCCATCAAGGAAACCGCCGAAATGGTGGGCGCCCGGGAAGCCCCTCTGGTCAGTGGCCCGATCGCTACCGCCATCGGCGCCGGGATGCCGGTCACGGACGCCACCTGCAGCATGATTGTCGATATCGGGGCGGGCAAGATAGAAGCGGCGGCCATATCGCTGCTAGGGATCGTTGAATGCCGGTCGAATCAATCCTCGGGCGATCAAATGGATTTCACCATCAGCCAGCACCTCAAAAATTCTTACGATCTGCTGGTGGGCGAACACACGGCCGAAAATATTAAGGCGCAGATCAGCTGTATCAGCGATTTGGATCAACCCGACGAGGAGATGGAAATCAGGGGGCGCGACCCGCACACGGGAATCCCCAAAATCTTGACCATCCCGACACAGGAAATTTGGAAGTCAATGTCCGGACAGATCGACTCTGTTGCCCGCCAGATAAAAACTGTGCTGGAAAATATCCCACCCGAGCTGTCGGCGGATGTCATCGACAGGGGCATCACCTTGACCGGTGGCGTGGCTATGCTCAGAAATATCGGCCGCTACTTGGGGAACGAACTCTGCCTTAATGTGAACATCGCCGCGGAACCTCTTTCGACAGCGGTTCTTGGTGCCGGAAGGCTTCTCGAAGAAGCCAAGCTGCTGGAAAGGGTATCGATCGAATAACATTTTTTTATTATTTTCTTTGCACAGTATTTCCCTCATTTTTATCATGAATTTTATTACAAATCCTGATACCTATTGAACAGCAGACAGATTTGTCCACAAATTCGTTCCCATTGGCAGCGCACCAAGCGGAGGCGTGATGGACTTTTCAATTCCGGCTGAGCTTGCGGCAGAGTTGGCGGATTTCGACGTATTTCTCAAGAAAAAGGTATCACCGAACCTGCAGGCCTGGAACCGGGAGGGGATTGTTCCGCGAAGCTTTTTCCAGATGATGGGGATGGCAGGATGGTACGGTTACCGCTGGCAAGACGAGCGTCTGATCAAAAGACCCGGTTTGCGCGAGACCCTGCTCCTCGAGCGGATCGCAAAACTGTCGCCGGGAGTTGCGGTTACCGTGTTGATCGTTTCCGACCTCGGATTGACGGCACTAAACCAATTCGGTACCGACGGTCAGTTAGAGCGTTTCGGGGAGGCAGCCGTCAGGGGCGAGAGTCTGATCTGCTTTGGCAATACCGAGAATCTGGCCGGCAGCGACGCGGCCGGCATCACCATGTCTGCCGAAAAGACGAACGGCGGCTGGGTCTTGAAAGGTTCCAAGGCATATACGACCAACGGACTGATCAGCGATCTTGCCGTCGTCACGGCGGTAACCGAACCGGAGGCCCCGCGCAACCGACGGATATCGATGTTTCTGGTCGAGTTGGATTCGGAGGGAATCAGCCGTAAAAAACTCAACAAACAGGTCTGGATCCCATCCGATTTGTCGCGGATCGAATTCGACCATGTCTTTGTTCCCGATGACCACCTTATGGGAAATCAGGGAAAAGGCCTCCAGCAAACGCTGACGGTTTTCACCAACAGCCGGATTCCCATCAGCGGTCTGGCCTTGGGAACCGCGGCAGGGGCTTTTGATTTGGCTTTGCAGAGAGCAAGGAGCCGCACTGTTTTCGGCAGACCGATCGCCGAGTTCCAGTCCAAGGCCTTCGAGATCGCCGATTTCTATGCGCGTCTCGAAGCCGCCCGGTTGATGGTTTACCACGCGGCCGCGGCTATGGACAGGGGGGCTGATTTCAGGTTCGAGGCCTCCCTGGCCAAATACCTGGCGGTTGAGATTGCCAAAGAATTGTGCCCATGGGCAGCCGACCTGTTCGGCGCCGCATCGGTTGTGCGCGAACACCCGGTGCACAAATTCCCCATGGACGCCTGGGCCGTCTCGCTGGCTGAAGGGACGCAGGATGTGCAGAAGCTGGTTATATTCCGTGAAATTATGAAGAAACAGTTCCAAATCGACGGCTAACCATGATGGCCGATTTGACCGGTTAAGGGTTCAACGTTCTGGGCTGAAAAGCCCTCTTAAACAGCTTGTATCTAAATAATTCCGGCTTTATGGTGTTTATAAAACCGTTTCACCCAATGGGGTATGTCGGGTATTCCGGATCCATTGGTTGTACCCCTTGATCTTTTAACCCTCGTATGAAACTACGCCAAAATGGCACAGTTTCTTTCTCGATCAAACTGGCCGCTTTTCAGGCCAGCGGCTGGGCTGAACCTGGAACCGATCAGTTTAGGTTTAAAGAATTTCTAAATAATGTTTGACCTCGATGACATCACCCGGCAGGTGCGGCATAACTGCGACATTTCAGATGCACAGCATGCGGGGCTCTATTCCATTTGCGGTCTGGCATTGCGGTTGAGGGATCTCTTCAAGTGGGAAAACCGGCTGCCCCCCTGGGTCGAAAAGGATTCCGCCGAAATTCTGGAATGGATCGACGCCAGGGAAAACAGGTGGGAAAAATTAGTCGACATGAAGCCGGCTGACCTTGTCATCGGTGGCCGTCGGTTCGATCTATTTGACACCTCGGGGATAAACGCCGTTCTCGAACCCTTCGGTCTGTACTACGGTGCCGGATATGCCCACAGCCTGAAGCCGACCTTTCTGCTGGCCCGCCTCGAGCACACGTCGCAGGTCGACGGCCACACCGTTTATACCCTCGGGCACGAGCTGGCGCGCGACCTGCTGACCATCCCGGCTCTCTCTCAGGATGACGGTATCATTCTGCGGTGGGAAGCGGCGCAGCTCTTCCTGTGGGACAAGATTTTTTACATCAAAAAGTCGGGTCGTCCGGCTCTCAAATTCGCCCTGTTTCACTGTGGTATGGATAATCCACTCAATGACGAGCTGCAGCGCAACCTGGACAGAATCCTGACAGTGCAGAGCCAAACCTACATCTATCATGAAATCGGTGAAAGAGAAGACACAGTTTTCGACCGCGACAAGTGGCGTGAGATCATTGCCGCCTATCCCCATACGCCGGTTGAACTCGCTGCCCGTGCGGTGAAAGATCTCCTGGCCGATACCGGTGA
>JBDNAO010000362.1:0-9582 GCA_039768375.1 Desulfobacterales bacterium
CAGACCAGTTCGCCGGGAACATTCTTGACGAGCGGATGTTTCAGGTGATCCGGGCGGCCACCCGGTCGTTTCTGCACAGAAGAAAGGTGCTTTTCGAGCAACGCGTAACCGCGGGCAAAATCCGGGATTGCCACGGTGATTTGAGATCCGGCCATATATACTTGACCGACGGCATTCAAATTATTGATTGCATTGAATTCAATGAGCGCTTCCGGTACTCGGATGTCACATCGGATCTGGCCTTCCTCATCATGGACCTCGATTACGAAGGCTTCCCCAAGACCGCGCGGCATCTGCTCGATTGCTATGTGCGCTACGCAGATGATCCGGATGTGTTTGTTCTCATCGATTTTTACAAGTGTTATCGTGCGTTTGTACGCGCTAAAGTCAACTGTTTGCGCCTGGCGAATCACACACTGGGAGAGTGGGAAAAGAGCCGGCTGCACAGAGAAACCGATCGCTATCTGGATCTGGCCTACACGTATACCCTATTGTTCACACGCCCAACCCTATGGGTGCTATGCGGCATGGTGGCCTCCGGCAAGAGCACCATTGCCACAGAACTCTCTGTAAAACTCGGTATCCGGATTTTGCGCTCAGATCTTATCCGTAAGGAGTTGTTCGGTCTGGAACCCGACGATTTTGTGGATGTGCCCTTTGGGGAAGGTATATATTCAAAGGGCGCCAGTTCGCTTACCTATGGCAAGCTGCTTATGCTCGCCCAGGAAGAGATTAAAAAGGGCGTTTCTGTTATTTTGGATGCTACTTTCAGCAGTCAACATCAGCGCAGCGAAGCCTTGCGTCTGGCCAGAGACATGGATGCAAATATTATCTTTATCGAATGCACATCTCCCATAAAAGTACTTAAAGATCGCCTTGTAAAACGGGAGACTGATGTTTCGGTATCGGATGCCAGGCTCCATCATTTCAAACAATTTAAAAGCCAGTTCGAACCTTTGGATGACATAGCCAATGAAATGCATATCCGCATTGACACCCAAAAAACCGTGAAAGAAAACATGGCCCAAATCCTTTCCCATGATTATAGCCTGCTTTCGAAGGTAATTACCGGAGGACCTAAAGATGAGCTGTAAAGTTGCCAACACCGGCGTTTTGTCGATGACTTGTCAATGTTGCCATGTTAGCCGTCAATTACAAAGGAGACGAAATGAAAAAGGTCTTGGTTACCGGCGCCACGGGGCAGATCGGATCGGAGTTAACCTTATATCTGCGCAAGTTGCTTGGCGGTAAAAATATCATAGCAGCCGGCCACAATCGCAAGCCCGGTAAAGAGATCCGTGAATCAGGGCCCTACCAACGCATCGACTGCACGAATATAGAGACGATGGCCGAGCTTGTAAGAAAATATAAAATTGACACGATTTTTCACCTGGCAGCCATTCTCTCCGCTACCGCTGAAAAGAATCCTCAACTTGCTTGGCATGTCAATGTCAACGGGCTCTGCAACGTGCTGGAAATCGCACGAGAATGCCTTTGTGCGGTATTTACGCCCAGTTCCATCGCAACCTTCGGGCCGGCCACACCGATGGATAAGACCCCCCAGGATACGGTCCAGCGTCCGACCACTATTTATGGAATCACCAAAGTCACCGGGGAGCTGCTGTGCAACTATTACCATACCCGCTTTGGCATCGATACCCGCGGCGTGCGCTATCCGGGCTTGATTTCCTATAAAACGCCACCTGGCGGCGGCACCACTGATTACGCCGTGGAAATTTTCTTTGAGGCAGTTAAACATGGCAAATATACTTGCTTCTTGAGGGCGGGAACCTGTTTGGATATGATGTACATGCCGGACGCACTTCGGGCTGCCGTGGAGCTGATGGAGGCTGATAATAGCAAACTAAAACACCGTAACGCATTTAATATAACCGCCATGACGCTGGCACCGGAGACCCTTGCGTCCGCCATCCAAACTCACATTCCGGAATTTGAAATCGATTACGATGTGGACCCCCTGCGCCAGGCCATCGCCGATTCCTGGCCCAATAGTATGGATGATCATGCCGCCCGCAAGGAGTGGGGCTGGAAGCCGCAATACACCCTTGAGACGATGACAACCGATATGATCCAGAATATATCCCAATTAAAGCAATACGCCAGTTGATTTGGGAAAGGGAGGAAAAGATGTCTATCAACCGTCTCGAACAGAAATTAATGGAAATACTGACGGACCTTGAGACCAAAGGGACCCTTAAGGGCCGTGAGATGATTATCACGTCCATCAAGCCTCCCGAGGGGGACAAGGGGCCGCGCTACTTATTGCAAGGACATGGAGACCAGGAATTCATTCGGATGAATTCCAATGCCTATCTCGGTCTCAGCCGGCATCCGGCGCTTGTGCAGGCCGAAGAAGAAGCCGCCCGTCTCTACGGCACCGGTCCGGGGGCCGTACGCTTTATCAGCGGAACTTTTAAACCTCATGTTCAATTGGAAAAGCGGTTGGCTGATTTTCATTCCCGCGAGGCTGCCATGATTTTCAGTTCTGCCTATGCTACCATCATGGGGGTCTTGCCCGCGCTCATCGATCCGGAAACCGCCGTGATCAGCGACGCGCTCAACCACAACTGCATCATCAACGCCATTCGGCTGGCGCGCCCCAAGGTTAAAGCGGTTTACGCCCATCTGGATATGAACGATCTGGAAGCCAAAATAAAGGCGGCCATGGACCAAGCCAGGCGCGTTCTGATTGTCACCGATGGGATCTTCAGCATGCGCGGTGACTATGCCCCCCTGGATATCATCGGCGATATGGCGGCTCGCTATAGCCCTAAATTTGACGAAGGCGTCCATACCATCGTGGATGACTCCCATGGGGTGGGTGCCTTCGGCCGCACCGGCCGCGGCACGCAGGAATACACCGGTGCCGCCGGCATCGATATCCTGGTGGCAACTCTGGGCAAGGCCTTCGGTGTTAACGGAGGCTACCTGGTGGCCTCGGCACCCGTTGTCAGCTATCTCAGAGAAACAGCGCCGTTTTATATCTACTCCAATCCCATTACGCCGGCGGAAGCCGGTGCCGCCCTTACGGCGCTTGAAATCCTCGATGGCCCGGAAGGTGAAAAACTTCTGGAGCATTTGCGGACCTTAACTCAGCTATTTGAACAGGGTTTAGTTGATTTGGGATTCGAGGTCCTTCGAAGCGCGCATCCCATTGTGCCGCTGATGATCAGGGATACGAGTAAAACCAGGGAAATGGTCCAGTATTTAACTGCCAACGGCATTCTGGCCACCGGGTTGAAGTACCCCGTGGTTCCCAAGGGCGATGAGGAGATCCGTTTTCAGATTTCAGCCGAGCACACGCCGGACGATCTGGCCTGCGTGCTCCGATGTCTTGAAAAATTTCATAAAGACAAATAGTTGCCGGCATTCGACCACGATAAAATATATAACACCGACTAGTTCTACTTCCGGTTCTGATCGGGAAAAAGATTTCGAAATTTTTCTAATTAATTTGTGTTCGAACTGTTTGAGACATTTTGAGTCGTTGCCTGACCCGATTAAAGGCAGCGTAACTGAGTTTTTAATCGGAAATGTGGCTTGATAACTCAATAGCATTAAACCCGATGTGGTCGCCCTGCAGGAGGTCAGGGGAGCCGCCCAAGCAGAAAAGATCGCCGGTAAACTGGGGATGAATTACGCTTACGTATCGCATCATCTGGGATACCGGTTGTACTTCTTCGAGTGGGGTCTGGCGTTTTTATTCCGCTTTAAGATGTTGGCAACCGATCGTCGTTCGGTGCTTTTGGACGTTGAAACACGAGTGGGGCGCGTCGCCCTGATGGGGACAATGGACGTTGGCGGCCGGCCGGTGACGTTTATCAATTTGCATTTTGATCAAAAGGAAATCGCAGCCCAGATGGACAAGGTGGTTCAGTGGACGGGTGACCAGCGATATTCGGTGGTCATCATGGGTGATTTGAATTGTGAACCCGACGATCTAAAACTAATACCGCTTAAAAAGCATATGCACGACAACTGCCGCATGGCTTCTATCGCGAGTACACGGGAGGCTGAAGCGCGGGGCACCTTGCCGACAAACCAACGCCGGGTCGACTACATTTGGGTAGCCAAGGACTATTTCAGGATAAGCGACGCAGGCTTGATTCCCTCACCCTTTCAGCGGATTTCCGATCATATCGGCTATTTTGCCGATGTCGAATTGATGTGAGAGCAGATGGATTCAGAGGTCATAAATCACAAATCCGTCGCCGCTGTAGTAAGCACCTACCTGCAAAGAAGTGATATTCGTACCAATTTGGAGCTTCTGCGCCGGTGCTTGCCGCCGACCGCCGAGATGTTCGTTGCCGGCGGTGCCATTCGCAACCTCGTCATCGAGATGATTCACGGTGGCGCACCCCCCACCTACGATATCGATCTTTTTATCGGCGGGGTGGCCGGAGACGAATCTTTAATCGACAGGTTAAGCGCATTGGATGTCCGGCCCACCGAATTGGGCGGCTGGCGCTGGCATCCACCTGGATCCGCACTGGCCTTCGACTTCTGTCTGCTGCCGAATTTTATTATTATCGCCAAATACCGCCTGGCGCCGACCCTGGCGAATCTGCTGGCCTCAATTGATTTAAGCGTCAATGCCGTCATCTATGATATTTTTAATAAAAAACTTTATGAAAATAGATGTATCGATTCGATTAAACAAAAGATTATTGACTTTAATACCTGGCGTTTAGTGAATAGGTTGTTGCTCGTCTACCGCATCTTACTAATTCACCATAAAATCGGGTTTCGACTCTCGGAACAAATATTTGCGTTTTTAAAGCTTCAGAACATCCTGGAAACCCTCAACGCTCTCAAACCGCTGTTGGTAAATAAACAAGGTAAAGCTAAGACCCGCGCAATTCTGGCTGAATATGATCGAATTTGTCGATTTCATTCTTATACTGATTATCTGAGAGCATAGACACCCGGAATCCAGGCTGAGGGAAAACTCCCCGACCAGTATCCTTTCCTAAGCATCCGCGCAATTTGACTGTACCCATATAGACGTTTCCGTTTTCTAAATTTTGCGAAAAGCCTTTTCGCAATTTCTCTAAACTTTGCCTTCATTTCCAAGCTAATCAAAAAAAAAATATTATAACCGACTGTTTTTTAATTTTATTATATCATCAATGGGGTGATGGCACGCTTCATGCTCATGATTTTTATAAGACGCAATATGTCAATTAAAAATAAGCATAACAGACAATAAAATCACTTGATCGTAAAAATACGTGAATCGGGTTCCGTTGTCATGGGTAAAAGGGATAGAGCAATTTAGAAAAGGAAAATTACCATGCTAGTAAAAAATTGGATGAGTGCGCCACCCATCACTATCGACATGAACGATTCGATGCAGGATGCGATCAAACTTATCAGGGAGAACAGTATTAACATGCTTCCGGTCATAAACAAGCAACGTCTGGTCGGGGTCGTTACCGATGGCGATTTGAAGAGGGCATCCGCATCCGATACAACTACCTTGGAGATTCATGAACTGCTGTATCTTATCACCAAGATTAAGATCAAAGACATTATGGCCAAAGATCCTATCACCGTTCTGCCCGATTTTTCCGTGGAAGAGACTGCCGAAGTTCTCTTAAAAAATAGGATATCCGGTGTTCCGGTCATGGTGGTAAATCCGTATAAAATTGTCACCTAGAATAAGAACAAAACTGATGCCATACCCCATCTGGTCAATTACTACATGGCCTTCAAGATGCTGGTGCCGTATAGCGTCGTAAAGCCGCTTTAACCGCAGGTGAGCATTATGAAAAAAGAAGCCAAGGAAACCCAGGTCGTTCATGGCATTCATACCGGGGACACAAATACATTGGACCTGGTGGCGCCAATCCACATGACCTCTGCATTTGAATTTAAGAACGCGGCTCATGGGGCTGGATTATTTTCCGGAAAAGATGACGGCTATATCTACACAAGAATCTCTAATCCGACCGTATCGATGTTTCAGGCAAAGATGGCCATATTGGAGGGCGGCGAAGATGCCATCGCCACATCATCCGGTATGTCGGCCATTGCTTCAATCGCGCTCTCCTTGGCCAAACCGGGAGATAATTTTGTATCCTGCGCCACCGTCTATGGGGGGACATTTGCCCTTTTTACCGAAAATCTCAAAGCACTTCAGATTGAAGCCCGTTTGATTTCCCCCGCTCTTAGCGACTCAAAAAAAGCGATTGAGAGTTTAGTAGATAAAAATACCAGATTCTTATATATGGAAACCCCTGCGAATCCGACCCTGGATGTCATCGATATTGAAATGTGGGCCGGCATTGCCAGAAAACACCTTATCCCGCTTGTCGTTGATAATACCTTTGCGACAGCCTACCTGCAGAATCCATTGCTTATCGGCGCTGATGTTGTCGTGCACTCCGCAACAAAATATATTAGTGGGCATGCGGATGTTATCGGCGGTGTTATTGTGGGTAAAAAGAAAATGATGGACCGCATTAGAGCAGAATATATTCATCATTTTGGCCCCACCATGAGTCCATTTAACGCCTGGCTCTTCTTAAGGGGGATTAAAACACTGGCCGTTAGGATGGAAAGACACTGCCTAAATGCCATGAGGGTCGCTGAATGGCTGAATTCTCATCCAAAGGTTACCAAGGTCTATTACCCGGGCCTGCCATCCCATCCAGGTCACCCCATAGCTAAAAAACAGATGAAATGTTTTGGCGGGATGATCGCCTTTGAAGTTTCAGGCGGCATAAAAGCAGGCCAGGCCGTGATGGATAATGTTCACATCTGTAGACTGGCAGTAAGTTTAGGCGATTGCGATACCTTGATTCAACACCCGGCAAGCATGACCCATTCGACATATACAAAAGAGGAGCGCACCGCGGCAGGTATTCCGGATGGATTAATCCGGATATCGGTGGGAATTGAGCATGCAGACGATATTATAAAAGACCTGGAGAATTCCTTCTCATTTATAGCGTAGGCGCCTTAATCTTGCTTTTACCGTATTCGTCTTATTTTTAAATCATTTATGGGAGGTGATCATCATGAAGTATGGAAGGATCGAGGGGCCGATTTATTGCCGATATGCCAGGACTGCTCCGGTTCTGAATTCCTCATTGGCGTCTGAATATGGGATAGAGGCAGAAATGGAACTAAAGCCGGAATTCGGCTTCAGTGTAGCGCAGGGCAGAAATGTTAAATTACGCCTCGTTCTGAATAAAAGAAGCAGTCGAATGACATGTCACGCAAAAATCGATTGGGTAAAAGAGGACCCATCAACGGGAGAATGTAAAGTAAGGTTCAGTCATCTGTCATTGAGTGATGATGAGTTTAAGGTTCTTTTTGACAATTTTACCGAACAACCGCTGAAAGATCTTGTGTTTGGCGAAACTGTTCGAAAGACGCCCGAAGAAGCCATCCCGGTGATCAAAGGACAGGACCAAAAGGAGATCGTTCGAGACAAGGCGTTGACCTTACCGGTCGTCTTAATCGAAAAGATCGACGAGAAGAGAGGCGATACGCCGTTTTCTGAATTTGTAGTAAAGATTCTCAAAGATCGTCTGGGTGACTGACAATTACTGATTGAGAACTCAGATTACCGCACTAGCAAACGTATCTGCGAGGTTTGACGAATTGAAATCGTGGTCGATAGACCTGACAGCCTGCCGCCTTTGAAAACTGCTTATCCGGGAAGGGGGGAAACGCGACCGACAATAAGTACCTCGGACTAACACAGGAAACTTTTTCTAAGCTGCGATAAATTCGGAGGCATGATAGAGAGGCTTAAACATGGAAAATGTGTCATTTTCAGATATTGCCATCGTATCCTGTGGTACCCTGAGCCTTGAGCTCAATTACCTGAAGCAGACCGGCGTACTGGATACGGATCACCTCTACTTCACGACACCGGGGTTGCACGAGGACATTCGCGAACTGGAACGCCAGTTGATTCGCCGAATCGAAGCGGCCAAGGAAAAAGCCGCCAAGGTGCTGGTGGTTTACGGGGGTAAATTCTGTTACGTCAACGCAGATGAACCCACCCGGACGATGCAAAAAATCATCGCGGAACAAGGGCCGAATGTCGCCCGGATCGAGGCGACTCATTGTATGGACATGATTGCGAGTGAGGCCGAGCGGGAAGCAATTGCGCGCGAGGTTGCCGACGGAGAAAAAGTCTGGTGGATGACGCCGGGCTGGATACAATTTCGCCACAAGGTCTTTAAGGGTTGGGACAAAGGACTGGCCAATGAAAACTTCCCGCGCCACACCGGCGGGGCCATCGTATTGGACGGCATAAGCTTCATGGACCGTTACATGACGGAAAAGCCGGAGGAGTTTCTCGAATACGCCGATTGGATGGGGATTCCGATGACGCCCTACCCGGTCACGCTCGACCGTTTCAAATCGCTGCTCGTCGATCAGGCACGGCGGCTGTCGAGCGCTTAAGACACTCTCTGTTCGCCGGCAGATACAGCAGGTAAATACGTCCCCCGATGTTCATCCATAAAGAAAGGAGGAGACCATGTACGCCCTTATTTATGACGAACATAATCTTCTACAGCCTCGGAAAAAGATTATTTCGGTTCACAGAAGCAGGGAAACGGCGGAAAAGGCCCTGGAAAAACGGATGCGGGACTTGGGTCGGACCGTCGAAGAATGCTATACGCGGATTGTGTGGGTGGAAGGCAAAGTCAAAAAGGGGCATTATCTCACTTCAGCTGAATTCAGGACATGGCGACCGGGAGAAAAGATTCCGGAAGGTGAACTTTATTCTGACACGGATTGATAGTAAGGCCCTTTTTACGGGACAGTAGGTTGTCCTCATGATCGTTTGCTTTCCGGGTGAAAAAGGACACCCACACATATACTGCAAGTATCGCTCAGCCTGCCCCATCTGGTTTATGCCAAAGCGGCCAGAGGGTTGGGACGCCGAGGTTGACGCTGAAAAACGGGTAAGAAAACACGGCCTGACGTCATACCCCGGCGCAGCGGCCGGAGGTGATGCATCATGATAAATCCCATGGCCTTCATCACCCCATGGGCCACTCTGGCGCTGACCACCTGTGAGAGCACCGACATTTCCGATGATAAATTTAAACCGGCACCCGCAGGTGACGTTCTTCCGGTTTTCAAGCTGTCTGGCCCGCAAACGGGCTCCGTCAGGAAAATCTCGGCGTTACCGGAGCAGGCATTTTTTCGGTATGTCAGATTGAGGCCGACATTGTGGTCATCACGTTATTCAGTGCGTACTGTCCGGTGTGCCATAGGGACGCGCCGAAAATGAACCGATTGTATACAAGCATTCCAACCACAGTCGCACGGATGGCAAGGGTAAAAATTAACAACCGCAGATAAAGGCCGGGGAACGTCCGGCCACTGCCCATTTAAGTAGCTCCGATCTCATCGAAACGGCGCATAGATTGTACGCGGAGGCGCATATCAAAGGCACTTTGTTTGTCTTTAACAAAATTGCGGATCAGGAATCCGAGACATACCTGCGTGAAGTGCTTGCAAAGGAGGGTATAAAGCCTCTTGGAGTAATTCGCGAGGACAAGTCGATTTCCGCCGCATGGCTAAGGGGAA
>JBDNAO010000363.1:0-7057 GCA_039768375.1 Desulfobacterales bacterium
ACCACCCTGAGGGACGGCACCCAAGGAGAAAACATCAACTTTTCAGCCGAAGACAAAATTAAGATCGCCAAAAGATTGGATGATATCGGCATCCACTACATCGAAGGCGGCTGGCCCGGTTCCAATCCCCGTGACAAGCGGTTCTTCGAACTCGCCAAATCGACAAAATTCAAGACGGCCCGTCTGACGGCCTTCGGCGCGACGCGCAGGCCCGGCATCGCCGCCAGGGACGATTCGAATCTGGCGGCTTTGCTCGACAGCGACACATCGGCAGTCACCATTTTCGGCAAGAGCTGGAACCTGCATGTGGAGCAGGTGCTGAACATCAGCCGGGATGAAAACCTGGCCATGATCGCTGAATCCGTCGCCTTTTTGAAGGCCGCCGGCCGCGAGGTGATTTACGATGCCGAGCATTTTTTCGACGGCTTCGACGATGACCCGGATTATGCGCTGCAGTCCCTCTTTGCCGCTTTGGACAATGGGGCCGACGCCATCGTCCTGTGCGATACCAATGGCGGCACCCTGCCCTTCGCGGTCGAATCCGCAACCCGCACGGTCCGACAACGCCTGAGTGAGCGCCTGTCGGAAGGTGGCAGCATCAAAAAAGTTACAATCGGCATTCATACGCACAACGACAGCGGCTTGGCCGTGGCCAACACAATTACCGCCGTTCACTCGGGGGCGGTTATGGTGCAAGGCACCATCAACGGCTACGGCGAGCGCTGCGGCAATGCCGACCTCAACTCGATCATTCCAATCCTTTGCCTGAAAATGAACCGGCCCTGTATGTCTTCGGAAAACCTTTTAAAATTGAAATCGCTGTCCCGGTTCGTCAGCGAAACCGCCAACCTGGTTCCGATCAACACGCGGCCCTTCGTGGGTCGGAGCGCCTTCGCCCACAAAGGCGGCATTCACGTCAGCGCCATCATGAAGGTGCCGCGGGCCTACGAACACATCGACCCGGCGCGGGTCGGCAACCAGCGGCGGGTGCTGGTTTCCGACCTCTCCGGCAAGAGCAACGTCGAATACAAGGCCCGTGAGTTCGGCCTCGACCTGGGGGCCAACGGCTTCGACAGCCGCGAGATCGTCACGCGCATAAAGGACCTCGAAGAGCAGGGGTATCAGTTCGACGTCGCCGACGGATCGTTTAAGATTCTGGTTCAAAAATTCACCGAACAGTTCAAGTCGCATTTTGAACTGGAATCCTTCCGGGTCACCATCGAAAAGGACAAGGATCTGCCCTGCAGCGCCCATGCCACGATCAAGATTTCGGTGGACGGCCGCACGGAAATCACCGCGGCTGAAGGTCAGGGCCCTGTCAGCGCTCTGGACAACGCTTTGCGCAAGGCGCTGGACCGATTCTTTCCGGATCTCGACACCATGCGCCTGGTCGACTTCAAGGTCCGCGTGATCGACGGCCGGGACGGGACCGCGGCAAAGGTACGGGTTTTTATCGAATCGCGCGACCATGAAGACATCTGGAGCACCATCGGTGTCTCCGAAGATATCATCGAAGCCAGCTGGCATGCTCTGGCCGACAGCTTTCACTACAAGCTTGCCAGAGAAATAGACCCGAAAGCCGAGGCGGCGGCGCCACAAGATGTCTCCGCCACAAGCAACGCTGCCGTGCTGCAGCGTACATAAACAGCGTCCATCCAGAAACGGCATCTTTGGGCCCTGGCCGGTGTTCTCGCTCTTTGCAATCCTCGACGTAGCTCTGCTACGCCTGCGGTTGCAAAATCGCTGCGGCCTTGGCCAGGACCGAAATCTACCATTTCTGGATGGACACTCTAAAGTGCTTTGGAAAGGATCCCAACAATGAAAGTAGATACACACGCCGCAGGACAGGCTCTCGTAGCCGTCTTGCGGCCCGCCCTCGCGCCATATTTTTTACTCCGATCCTGAAAATACTAGACTTTTTTTGGGAATTCGCCCGTCCGGCTTGCGGAGACCCTGTTGCATCAAGAGCAAGGAGGAAAAATATGAACGATCAGGACCGAATCATTATTTTCGATACCACATTGAGGGACGGCGAGCAATCGCCGGGTGCCAGCATGAACGCCGGCGAAAAGCTGCGGCTGGCGATTCAGCTGGAAAAACTGGGGGTGGATGTTCTGGAGGCCGGTTTCCCAGCAGCCTCCGAAGGTGATTTGGAAGCAGTGGCCTTGATCGCCGGCAAGCTGAAGAAAACCGAGGTGGCCGGCCTGGCCCGCACATCACGAAGCGATATTGATCGTGCCTGGCAGGCCGTTCGCCATGCCGCTAAACCCCGCATTCACACCTTCATCGCCACATCCGACATTCATCTCGAATACAAGCTGAAGATGTCCCGTGATGCAGTCATCGAGCGGGCCGTTGATGCGGTCAAATATGCGAAGTCGTTCACGGATAACGTCGAATTTTCGGCAGAAGACGGCTCCCGCAGTGACCGTGATTACCTGTGTCGCGTTTTCGAGGCCGCAATTGCCGCCGGTGCCACCACCGTCAACCTCCCCGACACGGTCGGCTATGCAGTACCGGAGGAATTCTCCGATCTGGTTCGCTACATTATCGGCCACACGCCCAACATCGGCCAGGCCGTGCTGAGCATTCACTGCCACAACGACCTTGGACTGGCCACGGCCAACACACTGGCGGCCATCCGTGCCGGTGCCAGACAGGCCGAAGTGACCCTTAACGGCATCGGCGAACGGGCCGGTAACACGTCGTTGGAGGAAGTGGTCATGGCCCTGCGGACCCGGCGCAATTTTCTGCCGGTCAACACCGGGATAAGGACCGAATACATCTACCAAACGAGCCGCCTGGTCAGCATGATCACCGGCATCATGGTTCAGCCCAACAAGGCCATCGTAGGAGCCAACGCGTTCGCGCACGAAGCTGGAATCCACCAGGATGGCGTGCTAAAAAACCCCATGACCTACGAGATCATGCGGCCTGAAACTATCGGTCTGAGCGCCAACAAGCTGGTCCTGGGCAAACACTCGGGCCGCC
This sequence comes from Desulfobacterales bacterium, assembly GCA_039768375.1. Lineage (GTDB taxonomy): Bacteria > Desulfobacterota > Desulfobacteria > Desulfobacterales > SG8-13 > JARFQH01. The sequence continues at coordinate 2,992 of JBDNAO010000363.1, forward strand.
ACGCTCTGAGAGACCATTTGAAGGACCTGGGATATGACCTCTCGGATGAAGAACTGGATCTGGTCTTCAAGAGATTCAAGGAGCTGGCCGACAAGAAGAAGCACGTCGTCGACGAGGACCTGGAAGTGATCATTACCGAGGGCATCCTGCGCACCAAAGACATCTTTCAGCTGGAATACCTCCACGTCACCTGCGGCACGACGGTGCTGCCGATGGCCAGCGTCAAACTATCAATCAACGGCCGCAGCGTCCAGGGTGCCGGCTACGGCAACGGTCCCATCGATGCGGCCTTCAACACGATCGCCAAGCTGACCGGTACCGAATCGGAACTGCTTCGTTTCACCGTCGGCGCCTTGACCGGCGGCACGGACGCTCAGGGCGAGGTGACGGTGCGCTTGCGCGAAAATGGTTTAGTGTCCCTCGGCAAAGGCGCCGACCCGGACATCATCAATGCCAGCGCCATGGCTTACATCAACGGTCTGAACCGACTGGAATACCTCAAGGCCAACCCGGTGATCGAAGCGACGGCGGTGGCCGTATAGAATGGCACCGAGTCCGGCGTTCGGAAGAATGCTTCTTCCACATATAAAATCCGGCCGCCGGACCCAATTTCCTTGAACGATCCGGTCACGATTGGGGGAAAACCGAGAAGGGTGACGTCTACGTTCTACAACCCACGTCGGCCGCATTTGCCTTTTGCGGCCTCACTGGTTTGCAGTCTCCTGCCAGTCTTTTCGCAGGATGGCCCACAGTGACACGTCTTCGAATTGCCCCCACTTCCGCACCCGCTGGCGCAGCAGGCCCTCCTGCTTGAAGCCGTTTTTTTCGAGAACACGACCACAAGCCGGGTTACGCAACATGTGGTGCGCATAGAGCCGATTGAGCCCGAGGCTCGCAAACCCGTATCGCACCACTGCATGAATAACCTCGCTCATGTAACCTTGCCCCCAAGCGTCAACAGCCAGCCAGAAACTCAGTTCCGCCTGCGAATGCTCGCGGTCGATATCACGCAGCTCGACCAGGCCACAGAACCATCCTTCCGACTTCTGTTCTATAGTGAAGGTCACCGAGCGTCCAGCTTCTCGTTCAGAAAGCTGCCGGATAGTATACCGCTCGGCTTCTCCGGCGGGATAGGGATGCGGAAGAGAGATCATGGTATCGGCGATCTCACGGGCGCCGGCAGCTTTCTGAATTGCCGACGCATCAGATTGTTCAAGCGGGCGAAGCCGAAGCCGCGGAGTCTCAAGGACAAATTGATTCATAAAAAGCCTGTCTCAATTTATCTACAGTTTCGCCCTCAAAAGTGATAACGTCTCTTAAATTGATGACTTCGCCATGAAATATGTTAGCTTCTTCATCGAATACGACTTTTGCAAAATAACCTTTATATTCCATCATTATTTAACCCCCGCCTCTAAAAGGAATCGTCGCACTGATATCACAAAATGGTATCATGTCAAGGAAGGGAGAAGAACCAAAAAATTTAAATTGACAAGCACAAACGCGTTGCATACGGATGCGTATATATTCATAATTATTAATAATGGGGCCGACTCTCGTATTGGAGCACAGTAGCAACAGACATAGGAAGTTTTCCTCTACTAATGACCCATTTCCACAATTTCGGCTCAATCACGCCGAAGGTGCGACAGGTCGGCGTAATTGCTTGTGCAGCGAACGAAAGTGCGCCTCCGTGCAACTCCTTATATCCTTTTAATCGAAAAAAATTACACATTTTTAGATCGGAAACTATTCAAAGCTTTCAATGAAAACGTGGATGTCTGAATAGGAAAAATGAGAACGACCAACGAATTGCGGATCGCTGTTTTTCCGGGTGACGGTATCGGCACCGAAGTCATGGACGCCTGTCTGACGGTATTGCAGCAGCTGGAACATCACGTCGGCGGCTTTCATCTGATTACGGAAAGTATTCCGGCCGGTGCCAATTTTTACCGGGAGACCGGCACCGATATTACCGATGAAGCCATGCAGAAGGCCCGCCAGGCCGACGCCATACTTCTGGGCGCCATGGGCCTGCCGGATGTCCGCTTCCCTGACGGCACTGAAATTTCCCCTCATTTGAAGATGCGGGTTGAATTCGGTCTCTATGCCGGTGTCCGCCCGGTCAAGGTCTATCCCAATGTGCGGAGCCCCTTGAGCGACAGGCGTAGCCGGGAAATAGACCTTGTAGTGTTGCGGGAATCCACCGAGGGCCTGTTTGCCTCCGCGGGCAAAGGCGAGGTGATCGAAGACCGCGAGGCGCGGGAGACTCTCGTTATCACCCGCAACACGTGTGAACGGCTCTTCGACTTCGCTTTCAACCTCGCCCGGCGGCGCAAAGCGAGAGGGGGCCAAGGTCACGTCACCTGCGTAGACAAGGCCAACGTCTTTAAAGCCTTTGCCTTCTTCCGTAAAATTTTCAAGGAACGCGCCCTCCTCTACCCGGACATTTCCACCGGCTTTAACTACGTCGACGCCATGGCCCTCGACATGGTGCGCCGACCATGGGATTTTGATGTCCTGGTGGCGGAAAACATGTTCGCCGATATTTTATCGGATATCGGCGGCGGCATAATGGGCGGAATGGGAATGGCCGCCTGTGCCGAAATCGGTGATCACCATGCCCTGTTTCAGCCCGCACACGGTACGGCCCCGGATATCACCGGCACCGACAAGGCCAATCCCACAGCCATGTTTCTGTCGGCGGCCATGATGTTGGAGTGGCTTGGAAACCGTCATGAACTGGAACCATGTCTCAGGGCCGCCCGTCGCCTGGAAACCGCCATTGAAACCGGTTTTTCCAAAGGAGCCATTCAACCCATGGAGTTCGGTGGACCCCACGGAACCGCCGCGATAACCCGAGCGGTGCTCGCCAAATTCGACGCTTAACAGGCTGTTGATAAACGGAGGAATGAAATGAGTATCCTGCTGGGAGCCATCGGAGATGATATGACGGGGTCTACGGACTTGGCGCTCATGCTCGGCAAGAACGGCATGACCGCCGTGCAGTATATCGGTGTTCCGAGCCCCCAAGACGCGCTACCGGCAGAGGCGACGGCCGCCGTTGTGTCACTGAAAAGCCGCACTGTATCGGCAGCTGAGGCTGTGGACCGGTCCGTGGCGGCCTGCGACTGGCTTGTCAGGCAAGGCGCCCGGCAGATCTTTTTCAAATATTGCTCGACCTTCGATTCCACCGAAAAAGGAAACATCGGACCGGTGGCCGAAGCCCTCCTGGATCGTTTAGGGACCAACTTGACTATCGTCTGCCCCGCCTTTCCCGCCAACGAGCGCACGGTTTACCAGGGGCATCTTTTCGTGGCCAGCCTGCCGCTCTCAGAATCCGGTATGCTGCACCACCCGTTGACACCCATGACCGATGCCAACCTGGTGCGTTTTCTGGGGAAACAGGTCCGCACCCCCGGCGCAGTGGACCTGATCCCCCTGCAGATCATCGAAAAGGGTCCCCCGGCAATTGAACAGGAATTGGACCGGCTGGCCCGCCAGGGCCGGCGATTTGCCGTCATGGATGCCGTCAACGACAGGAATTTAATCGATATAGGAACGGCCTGCTCCAAACATAAACTGATCACGGGCGGCTCGGGGGTGGCTATGGGTCTGCCGGAAAACTTCCGGAGAGTCGGGGCGCTGAATGCAGATGGAGGATTGACCCATCTCCCGAAGCTGAAAGGGGCGGCTGTGGTCCTGGCCGGCAGCTGCTCCCAAGCCACTCGGAGACAAATCAACCGGATGATGAAGAATTATCCGGGGTTTCAACTCGATCCCCTGGCCCTATCCGAAGGTCGACAGAATGTAGAAACCGCGGTCACTTGGGCCAAAGAGCGCATGGCCCAGCACCCCGTATTGATCTACTCCTCGGCCGCACCTGAAATCGTGTCCCAAATTCAGTCCCGGCTGGGCAAAAGCCGGTCCGGTGAACTGGTTGAGAGTACCCTGGCGGAGGTGACCCGCCGCCTGATGATCGCGGGGATGACCAAACTGATTGTTGCCGGCGGCGAAACCTCGGGAGCGGTGGTCCAGGCCCTCGAGCTGAAAAGCCTCCGGATCG
>JBDNAO010000364.1:0-10438 GCA_039768375.1 Desulfobacterales bacterium
CCAACCAAGTAGGTGGAACCGTGCAACAAATTGAAAATACTACCAAATCTCAATTGCGCGCTCCCAACGCCGAAACGGAAACCGACTCACTCGATAGACCCTTGGACGTTGCAACGATAAGAGCCGTTTTGCCGTTTGCCGAGCCGTTCTTTTGCCGGGCCAATGAGGACGTGTTGAGCCATGGCAGTGAGTCGCGCTGTTTTTACTATGTCGAGAGGGGCACGGTTGAGGTCTCCTACTCCGAACAGGGAACGAAAATCCTGGTGTCCCTGATTGGGGCGGGAAATTTTTTCGGCGAAATCGGCTTTTTCGACGGGACCTCGCGAGTTCGGGACATTCGCGCCACCGAAGAGGCCGTGATCCTGCGCTTTGATCCGGAGACCCTAGCTCGTATAGAAAGGGAGAGACCGTCACTCTACGGACGCTTCCTGACAGTTGTCATTCGAAAAGTGTGCACCAAATTCCGTGGTATGCTCGAGGAACAGGCCCCCCTGACCGCCTACGCCGCCTCACTTTCCGCGGGGCGGCGCAGCTTCAGCATGCCCAAGGCGCTGCCGGAACAATTCTTTCAGACCGATGAATGGCGAACGGTCAATCGGATCATCGAAGAATTCAAATCCCAGTTCTATCACTTGTCATACACCTTGCAGCAAGACGCCTCGCCGGAGCTGACCGAGGAAATGCAGACAGAGGGTTATCGCGTTCTGGGACAGTTCAACGAACACCTGCAGGAATTTCAGAACATCCCAAGCGATCCGGAAACCGAAGACCTGATGTGGGGCTACGTGTTCAAGGAGATATTTCCCTATTTCATGCGCAGCCGGTTCGTCGAGAGGGCCTATTTCAAACCGCGCGGTTACGCCGGAGATTATCTTCTGATGGAAATGATTTATCGCGGCAGGCCCAATGGTGACGGCAAACTCGGCCGATTGGTGGACGGATACTGTTTGAACACCACCGCGTCCAAATCGGTTCGTGGAAGACGCGAGCTTCTCAGCCGGGAGCTGACCGCCCTGTGCTGGCCCTTTTTGACACAGAGCCGACCCGTACGCATCATGAATCTGGCTTGCGGCCCCAGTCGCGAACTGTTCGATTTTATCGAAGGCTGCGATGCCAGCGATCTGATCGAAGCCCTGTGCCTCGACATCGACACCGAAGCCCTGGCCTATACCCGGAACCAGGTCGATCCCGGCAACCACCGCGCCTCCATCCGACTGATGAATGAAAACATCGTCAAGTGGGCCCTGGGTCGCAACCGTCAGGCCATCGAAATCCAGGACATTATCTATTCGGCGGGGCTCACCGACTACTTCGATGACCGTCTTTTTGAAGCCCTTATCCGGCGCTGTTATGAACATCTGAAACCGGGCGGGGTGATGCTGATCGGTAACTTTGCCCCCCACAACCCGGAACGGATGTTCATGGACCACATCATGCAATGGAAACTCAACTATCGGGACAAGGATGCCATCATCGCGCAGGTGGCCGGCAGTCCCTTTGGAAAAAACGTCGAGATCCTGGCCGAGGCGGAAGGTGTCAACCTGTTCGTCAAAGCCGTTAAAACTTAATGAACCCGGAAATCCAGCAAAACAGGCGCCAAGCGGGGTCTCCCCTGCCGCCGGCGATTGCAACGACAGCCAATAGCTGCGCAGCGGCGTCTGAGCGTTGCAACGCTGGTTATCATCTGGAAACCCAGAAATTGTTCTATCATCGGGCCCGCGCCACCCTCTGGGTAGCCATCGTCCTTTATCCGCTGTTTACCATCCTGGATTTCGTGGTGGCCAGGCAACACCTCGAGTTGTTTGTCGCCTATCGGGTTGTGTTCGCCCTGTTCTGCCTGCTGCTGCTCTGGTTGTTGCGCCTCCCCGTGGGACGCCGGAATGTTTTTCCGATCAGCATCATCGCCTATGTCGCCGCCGGTTGCACCATTTCCATGATGATCGTCAAATTGGGAGGGTACGACTCGAGTTACTACGTTGGCATCCTGATGGTGCTGGTGACCTACAATGCCATGCTGCCGCTGACCGTTCGCCAAGCGATCCTCTGCGGCGCCCTGCTCTACGTCATATACGTGGCTCCCATTCTCCTTTTCAGCCAGCCGACGACCGAGGGCCTGGACCTCTTTTTCAGCTACAACTTTTTTTTCGTCTTCCTGTACGTGATATCCGTGTTGCAGTGCAGCGCCGAAACCAATGCCCGAAAAACAGAATTTGCCTTGCGCACCGAACTATCAAATCTCAATGACAAGTTGGCCTACCACGCACAGAATCTCGAACGTGAAGTCGACAAGCGGGCCAAGGAGTTGGAAGAGTCCGAACTGCGCTACCGGGAGCTTTACGAAAACATCATCGACATGGTCCTGCTCGTCAATCACCGGGGCCGAATCTTGAAAGCCAACCCGCGTTTTTATGAGACTCTTGGCGCTGCGAGTAGCAACAGTGTCCGCACTGTCGTCTTCCGGGACGTTATGCATCCGGATGATGCTCAGTGGGTCGAAAACCAGCTGCAGGCCTGCCTCGCGGCAGGAAAGGATCTGAAGGGGCTTCAGTTCCGGGTAAGGACCCGGGAGGGCGAGGTACTCAATGTGGAGTGCAATGCCCGGCCTATCGGCGACAAAGAGCGCACGGTGGGCATGCAGATGGTGATTCGGGACATCAGCAAGCGCAAAAAACTCGAAAGCGAGTTGCGGTCCTCATTCGAAAACCTGCGGCAGGCGAGGGCCGCCACCATTATGGGACTTGCCAAGCTGGCAGAATTCCGGGACAAGGGCACCGGGCGACACTTGGAGCGGATCTGCCGATATACCCGCATCCTCGCAAAGGAGCTGGCCCACAAGCCGGCCTATCGCGGCTATATCACCCCGCAATATCTTGACGACATCAGTCTGTCGGCCATTTTGCACGATATCGGCAAGGTCGGTGTCCCGGATGCGATTTTGCTCAAACCGGACCGGCTCACCAGCGCCGAGTTCGAGGTGGTCAAGAACCATTGCATCCTGGGTGGCAACGTTCTCGAGGCTGCCGAATCCCAGGTGCGGGGTGAGTCCTTTCTCACGATCGGCAAGCAAATCGCCTACCACCACCATGAAAAATGGGACGGCTCCGGCTATCCGGCCGGGCTGTCCGGCGAAACGATTCCACTGTCCACACGCATTGTCGCCCTGGCCGATGTCTACGACGCACTCACCTCCCGACGCAGTTACAAGAAAGCGTATACCCACGAAGAAGCGGTGGCGATCATCGTTCGTGAAAAAGGGTGCCACTTCGATCCCGACGTTGTCGATGCATTTCTCGCCCACGAAAAGGAGTTTGACGAGATCCGCCGGGAAATGCAGGACAGCGAGGAGCCCCCCCGCGAAACACGCCATATCTGCGGCATATAACATTGCCGGTACCCAACATCCGCCGTCGATCAAACGACGTCAAACTTAAACTGTTTGCGCCCACAAAACGATGTGTATTATTATATGATGGTAATAAGGCCGTCATGAAAATACAGCCGCCTTTTTGCGAGGTTACCGATTGATATCGACACGCGATAAAGCATCCGACATCGGCCGCCGACTGAGGCGCAGCTGGACTTTCGTATGGAACAACGCGCGGCGGCGATGTCCGGACGAATCGACCACGAAACAAACCGCCGCGGGTGAAACCGACATCGATAAACGATTGACCAATCGCCTCATCATCATGCTGACACTTTTCGAGATCATGCTAACCGCCTGCAGTCCGTTTGCCCCGGCTATGCGAACGTCCCCGGCCGAGAATCTTCCCCAGACATTCTCTCTGTTCACGGGTGAAACGGAACCGGAACAGCACTGGTGGGAGAGTTTCAACGAACCGGAGCTCAACCGCCTGGTTTCGACGGCACTGAGCGGAAATTTTTCTTTGCAGGAAGCCTGGGCCAGGCTGAACCAGGCCAGAGCCATCTCGGTACAGGCCGGTGCCGAGTTCTACCCCCAGCTGGATGGCGCCGGAAATGCGATAGTGGGGCAGGAGAAATTCATCGACAGTTCTTCCCGTAGTACTGAGATCGAGGACTTCAATCTGGGGTTGATTGCCGGTTACGAGGTCGATCTTTGGGGACGCATCCGGGCTCAACGGGAATCGGCGTTTCTTCAGACCGCGGCCTCGCGCGAAGACGTCAACACAGCCGCCATCACCATCGCCGCGGAGGTGGCCAACCGCTGGATTCAGATCATTTCCCAGCGCATGCAGAAACAACTTCTGGAAGAGCAGCTGAGGATCAATAAAACGCTTCTGGAACTGGTCGAGCTCCGCTTTCGCATGGCAATGGTATCGGCCTTGGACGTCTACCAGCAGCAGCAGGTCGTGGAAAATGTCAAGGCCGAGATCCCTCTCGTTGAAAGAGATGAACTGCTGCTGCGCCACGAACTGGCGGTTCTACTGGGCCGGCCGCCCCTGACCGAACTCACCATTACCCGCTCGAAGCTGCCGCAGCCCGCGGCCCTGCCGCCCACGGGACTACCGGCCGATCTGCTGGCAGCCCGTCCTGACGTAAGGGGCGCGGGATTGCGACTCGAAGCGGCCGAGTGGCAGATTGCCGCTGCCCGGGCCTCACGCCTACCGGCTCTGAGCCTGACGGCCAGGGCCCGGTATGGTCGGGGCGATTTCGATGTGCTGTTCAGCAACTGGCTGCTGAGTCTGGCGGCCAACCTGACCGCTCCGATTCTGGACGGCGGCCGGCGGGCGGCCGAGGTCGATCGGACCCGGGCGCTGGCCGATGAAAACCTGGCGGCCTATTACAACGCGGTTCTGACGGCCGTCAAAGAAGTCGAAGACGCTCTGGTCAGCGAGGCCAAACAGCGGGAGCACATTCAGGGGCTTAAGCAGGTGGTCGCCACTGCCCGCAGAGCACTGGAAGAGGCGGGCGTGCGCTACCAAAACGGATTGAATGACTATTTGCCGGTATTGACGCAACTGCTGACGGTTCAGGGTCTCGAAAGAGACCTGATCCGGCGTCAGGCCGACCTGCTCACCTCAAGGGTCCAACTCCACCGGGCCTTGGGCGGGACCTGGCCGCAAGAGCTGACGCCGTTTGAAATGCAATGGGAGAAAATCGGTAATCGCGGCTCCGGCGAACCGTCTCAAGGATAACCATGATCCAGGACCGAAACCGTCCGGAAGTGTCGTTGGAACCACCTCCGGTGCGCTGGTGGAAAAGATTGTTGCGCATTCTGGCTGCCGTGGCCATCGTCCTTATCGGAATTGCCGGTGCCACCTATTTGCAGAAATCGGCCTCCAAGCCCCAGAGACGACCGCCGGTGAAGTGGGTGCCGGTGGTCGAAACTCAGCCGCTGCAAAGCATGACCCACCGGGTCGTCGTCACTGCCATGGGTGCGGTTGTCCCGGCACGCACGGTCGTGCTAGAGTCGCGTGTGTCCGGTCAAGTCGTGGCCATAAACCCCGAGTTTGTAGAAGGCGGCTTTCTGAAGCAGGGCGACAGCGTCATTCGATTAGACGATGCGGACTACAAACTCGCCCTGGCGCAGAGCAAGAGTGACCTGATCAAGGCCGAGTTCGAATTGAAGTTGGAGTTGGGCCGCCAATATGTGGCACAGCGGGAATGGCAGCTGCTCGGCAGCACCCGCAATGGAAAAGAATCCGACTCCGATTTGGCCCTGCGCAAACCGCATCTTGACAAGGCTAGGGCCGACGTAGCATCCGCAAAGGCCACGGTTGAAAAGGCCGCCCTCGATCTCACGCGCACCCGGCTTACCGCTCCGTTCAATGCGTTAGTACGGTCAAAATCTGTCGACGTGGGATCTCAGGTTGCCGCTCAGAAGCCTTTGGCCGAACTGGTAGGAACGGATGTATACTGGGTCCAAGCGTCGATACCCGTCGATCGCCTGGAGTGGATACGAATCCCTCAGCGAACCGGCGAGACAGGATCCACCGCCAAGATTCACTATGCCGGTGGACACGCCGTCGCGGGAACGGTAATCCGCCTCATGGGGGATTTGGCCACTGAAGGCCGCATGGCCCGTATTCTGATCGAAGTCAAGGATCCGCTGCGACTACAGTCAGGTCGGCAAACCGCTCCTCCCCTGTTGATCGGAGAGTATGTGCGCGCGGAAGTGGAAGGCCGCCAATTGGACGGCGTGTTTGTCATCCCGCGCACGGCACTGCGAGACGACAGTACCGTTTGGATCATGAACGACGACAGGACGCTTTCCATTCGAAAGGTGTCGCCTGCCTGGAGAGATGACCAAACAGTGGTGCTGCAAAACGATTTGAATGCCGGAGAACTGCTCATCGTTTCGGATTTACCCGCACCGGTGGAAGGCATGGAGCTGCAGCCAAAACCGGCTCGAGGCCAGGCGTCCACATCCGTCGACGTCACTGAAGATCGAAAAAACTGAGGCCCTGAAAGTGGACGACCATAAAAACCGACTGGCATCCGCCGACAAAGGCCCCATCTCCTGGATGGCCGGCCACTCAGTCGCCGCCAATCTGCTCATGCTCGTGCTGCTGCTGGGCGGACTGTTCTGGGTTACCCGCATCAAACAGGAAGTCTTTCCCGATTTCGAACTCGACATCGTGACCATCACCGTCCCCTATCCCGGGGCCAGCCCGCAGGAAGTGGAACGGGGCATCCTGCTGTCCATCGAAGAAGCCGTGTCAGATCTGGAGGGAATTGAAAAGGTCACCTCTAAAGCCAGCGAGGGTTCGGGTACCGTGACGGTGGAGATGATCGAAGGCGAAGACATTCAACGGCTGGCACAGGACATCAAGGCCGAGGTGGACCGGATCTCTTCATTCCCGGAAGAGGCGGAAGAACCGCGGGTCACCATCGCCTCCCGCAAACGCTATGTCGTCTCTCTGGCCCTATACGGCGATCAAAGCGAACAGGTGTTACGGGAGTACGCCGAGGTCGTGCGGGAGAGCCTCTTGCGGGATCCCAATATCACGCAGGTGGAATTGCAAAATGTTCGCGCGCATGAAATCACCATCGAAATCCCGCAGGACATACTGCGCACCTACAACCTGACCCTCGGCGAAGTGGCGCAGCGCGTCCAACAGGCCAGTGTGGAGGTGCCCGGGGGTTCCATAAAGACCCCCGGCGGAGACGTCCTTGTGCGCCTGAAGGAGCGACGGGACTTCGGACGCGAATTCGGTCCCATTTCCATCATCACGGCAGCTGACGGCACGCGAATTTTACTGGAGGACGTCGCCGTTATCAAAGACAGCTTCGAGGAGACCGACAGGGAGGCCACCTACAACGGCCAGCCGGCCGTTCTCATCGATGTTTACCGTGTAGGGGAACAAACCCCCCTGATGGTATCCGATGCGGTCAAGCAGGTGGTGACGGAGTTGAAAGGCACCCTGCCCGCCGGGTTGTCCATCGATCTGCGCAGCGATCGATCGGAAATATACCGCCAACGGCTGGGACTCCTGGTCAGGAACGGCATTCTCGGACTGGCCCTGGTGTTCGTGCTGCTGGCCCTGTTTCTGGAACCGCGGCTCGCATTCTGGGTGAGTCTGGGCATTCCGATATCCTTTTTGGGTTCGCTGCTCTTTCTGCCCACCTTCGGCATCAGCATCAACATGGTTTCCATGTTCGCTTTTATCGTCACCCTCGGGATCGTGGTGGACGATGCCATCGTGGTGGGAGAAAACGTCTACTTCTATCGCCAGAGCGGAAAACCCTGGTTCGAGGCCGCAGTTACCGGCGCACGTGAAATATCAATGCCGATTGTTTTCAGCGTGCTCACCAATATGGTGGCCTTCGTTCCCATGTTTTTCGTGCCCGGTTTTATGGGTAAGGTGTTCAAGCAAATCCCCGTAGTGGTGGTCTGCGTTTTCTTCATATCCCTGATCGAAAGCCTGTTGATCCTTCCCGCCCATTTGGGACATCAAAAAACCCGCCGGGCTTACGGCATCATCGGATGGCTCGAACGGGGGCAGGAACGCTTCGGTCGGGCCTTCCTGCGGTCGGTGGATCGCGTCTACGGACCTCTGCTGGGCTTGATACTGCGCTGGCGCTACGTTTCGCTGGGGGTGGGGATTGCGGTTCTCATCATCACCGTGGGGTACATTCGCAGCGGACGCCTGGGCTTCGAACTGTTCCCCAAAATCGAATCCGACTACGCGTATGTCAGGGCGACCCTGCCCTACGGCAGCGCGTTCTCTAAAACCGAACAGGTCCGGAATAGACTGGTCACCGAAGCCGAGTCGGTGGCCGCCGCCAACGGAGGCGCGCGCTTGGTGGAGGGCATCTATGCCGTCGTGAATGGAAACATCGCCACGGTGCGGGTCTACCTGCAACCGCCGGGGGTTCGGCCTTTGTCCACGTCGGCTTTCACCGATCTCTGGCGCCGGCAGGTCGGGCCACTGCCCGGGTTGGAATCGCTGCGCTTCGAGTCGGATTCCGGTGGTCCGGGCAGGGGCGCAGCCATCAGCATCGAACTCAACCATCAGCGCATAGACCTTCTGGAAATGGCGAGCGCCGACCTCGCCAAGGCGCTGGCGTATTTTCCGAATGTGGAAGATGTGGATGACGGATTCGCGCCGGGCAAACAGCAGATCGATTTTCAGGTGCGCCCCGAAGCGCGCAGCCTGGGATTAACGTCACAGGCAGTGGCCCGGCAGGTCCGGCATGCCTTTTACGGCGCCGAGGCCCTGCGCCAGCAGCGCGGCCGCAACGAAATCAAAGTCATGGTGCGACTGCCGAAACAGGAGCGCATATCTGAGTACAATCTCGAAGAAATGATCCTGCGCACACCGGCCGGGGGAGAATTGCCGCTTCGGTCCGCGGTAAATGTCAATCGCGGCCGGGCCTACACCGATATCAACCGCCGTGACGGCCGCCGTGTCGTAACCGTTACGGCGGACGTGAGGCCCCGCAGCAAGACCGGGGAAATCCTGGCCGCTGTCAAAGCCGATACGCTGTCCAGCCTGCAGAGTCGATATCCCGGGTTGGGGTTCAGTTTCGAAGGCCGCCAGGCCGATCAGCGCAAGAGCATGGAAAGCCTGTTCAGGGGTCTGGCGATCGTTCTCGTTGTGATCTACGCCATGCTGGCGGTACCCCTGAACAGCTACGCGCAACCTGCCATCATCATGATGTCGATTCCATTCGGAATCGTAGGGGCGGTTATCGGCCACATGATCATGGGCTACAGCCTGAGCGTCATCAGCATGTTCGGGGTTTTGGCCTTGACAGGCGTGGTCATCAACGATTCGCTGGTGCTCATCGACGCGGCCAACCGCAGGCGCCGCAGCGGTTTACCGCCCTACGCCGCTATTCTCCAGGCCGCTTTGCAGCGCTTTCGTCCCATCATTTTGACGACCCTGACCACCTTCGGCGGACTCACTCCCATGATATTCGAGACCTCGCGCCAGGCGCGCTTTCTCATTCCGATGGCCGTGTCACTGGGATTCGGCGTTTTGTTCGCAACCGTGATCACATTGGCGCTGGTCCCTTGCCTCTATTTGATCGTCGATGATTTGAAGATAATTTACGGCCGCGCGGCCGGCCTCAGGAAAACCCGCTCTGGGTTTGCCGATTTTCGTCCCTAAGTGTTAATCACGCTTTGCCATGTTGTTTGGGAACGTTAGCGTTAACTTTGAGTCGGAAGCAGCTTGTTCTTTTGCAAATCCTTTATGACCAGCGCTATCACTTCATCGATGAGCTTGTTTATCGATTGCACATCCTCTGATTGCGACTGCCCGGACCACAAGAGCTGTTCCGTTTTCACGTCGTAAAGATTGGTCTCCAGTCGAACGGTGGCGATCTCGCTGTAAAAACCCGGGTCATGGACTGTGTTGAACGCATAACCGTAGTAGTTGTAGTAGCCGCCGTATGTCGGACCGGTGCGGGTAAAGACTTCTTTTTTATCCAGACCGGCCAAATGCGATATGATCACGGCGTCATTCCCGTATTTGTCGACGGCCTGCAGAATGACGTCCTTCTCCAGCTTGAGGTCACGCGGCATGGGGATGACATCCGTGCTCGAGACGGCCTCGACCCCGGCGGCCTTCAACTGCTGAACAAATTTACCCTCGAAGGCTTCCCGGTTCTTGGCTTTGTCCGCTATGACGATCACCAGGACATCCGATACCGGTTTTCCACGCCGGGCCTTATCCACCCAGGTCTGGGACAACTGGGTGCCGGCGCAGGAGACCGTCAAAATACTGCCTAAAACGGCACAAATAAACCATTGAAAAATGCTTCGTCGCATTACGTACCTCCTGTCATTAGCTGGTATCCTTCCACGGATAACCAAATGGCACAAGTCGGCTTCACCCTGGAAATGGACGTGTAACGGCCGGTTCAAATCGTTTGTATAGTGGCCTTCCTGTTGGTCCGTTGTCAAGCGGATATCTTTCATTTTTATAACTGCAGGATAGACCTCGCCCGAAACCGCGCAACGGTGGCGGATGGTCGGTCTCGTGTTGAAAAAGCGGATGGCATTGCA
>JBDNAO010000365.1:0-3279 GCA_039768375.1 Desulfobacterales bacterium
ATACGATCGATCAACTCCCGCGCTTCCGACAGAATTCTATGACAGGCATGGTCGAAAACGCGCCGGGCGGCATCTTCGACCGAAAGACCGAGATCTTGGGCCACAGCAGTCATCCCACGCAAGGCCGCTTCTCGATCGCCCCCGGTCATCTCCCCCAGAACGAACAAGGCATCGGTGGGGGTAGGATTCGAGCCGCCGAAGGCCATGGCCGGCCCCTCTCTTTCGGGCCCGATTATCAGTTCACCGTCGCTGACTTTCACCGAACTGTCGCCCCCTATCCCGATTGAACGCGTTTCCAGAGAACGAATCAGGGTACGAAAACCGCCCAACCGCACACCGATCGGGTGCAAGAGCGGAATTCGGTTGCGGATAACCGCCATGTCCGTGGTGGTCCCACCGATATCCATCACCATCGCATCCATGTCGATCGGAGCGAAGCCCACGGCTCCCATGACACTGGCAGCCGGACCGGAAAGGATGGTTTGGCCAGGAAATTCCATCGAAGCTTCCAGGTTCATGGTGCCGCCGTCAGCCTTGAGAATGTATAATGGAACGTTAAGACCCTTTTGGACCAGAGATTTTTTGACGGCATCGAAAAAAGACCTGTGGATTGGATAGACGGCGGCGTTGAGATATGTCGTCGCCACCCGGCGCGAGAAGTTCAGATTGCCGGAGACCTGATGACCCATGAACAATCGTTCGAAATGGTCTTTCAGGATTTTGTTAACCCGGAGTTCATGCTGAGGATTGCGGACAGAGAATTTGCCGACGATCCCAACGTTCCGAATTCCTTCGGCTTTGAAGCCTTCGGCCACTTTCTGGATTTCGTTTACAGAAATGGGGGCGACTTCACGGCCGCGGTGATCGATGGAGCCGGCTACTGCAAAATAATGCGAATTGGTGCGATAAGATTCTGGATCGACTCCCGGGCCGCTTGAAACGATCATGCCGACCGGAGGAAGCTTTTTCTGGGCAATGGCGTTTGTGGTAAGCGTCGTACTGAGAACGATGCGGCGGATTTGATGCGGATCGATGCCGGCCATGATGGTTTCAAGGCCCGCGAGAACGGTTTTGAAAAGGTTCTCCGGATCGGTGGGAACCTTGATTTCCCTCACCAGGCCCGAATCCCCCAGAAGCACGACGTCGGCGTGCGTGCCGCCGACATCCAATCCGATAATCATGTGTCAATCCAGGTGTTGGGTGAACGATTGGGCAACTCTACCGCTTCGGTTTGTCCACTCGCCTTTCATACAGGCATTTTTCCGCCATTCCGGTGTCGAGGATAAGCTCGTGCACGATGCACAGCACTAAAAATAGGGTATAATTCGTGCTTGTGAGTTTCCGCCCCGCTATTCGTTTTTTCTTCGCTGCAAACTTTTATAGGCTTCGGTCAATTTGATGAATTGCGGTGCCTTGCCGCCCTGGTCCGGATGTAAGTCCCGGGCCCGGCGCCGGTAGAGTCGCGCCAGCTCTCTTCGGCTCATTTTCATTAGAATTTCTTCACTCTTGCCGAATATGCGGCAAGCCGTCTCCATCGATACCCTCGGTTGCGGAGCCGGCGGCCGATAGTTGCGTCGGTTGTTCATAAAGCCGCGGATGTATTCATCCATAAAACTCCGGGGTTCGTAGTCGAAATCGAAAAACATAATTGCGTAACGAATCAGATAGTCGTTTAATCCGCCGAACGGATCGACACCAGCCCAGAATTCCGCGTCTTGGTTGAGTTTGCAGATTTCGCTGATAAAGTGGACATCAACCTTAGATTGATCCAGAAAGTCCGGGACGGATTTCGCGTAAGATTCGGTAAAAAAATCCTGTAAGTTGAAGACGGCGTAAACGTAGGTTTTGACCTCTGTGGCTCGCAGTATCCGCTCCATGTCGATAAACTGCTGCTCGAGTTCATCACGCGACTTGTTGCCCAGTATCTTGAACATCTTGGCAGGGACGGCATCGATGCGGCTCAGGTTTTTTTGACCGGTTTTTAGAAAAATAAGCCGGCGCCTGTCGAAAATATGACGGCTGTCGTCGGAAGCATCGACCGGTGGGTGCTTCGCTTTTCTGGCGCAAAATTCTCTGCGACGAAAAGGTTCCAGCTTGATTCGGATATCAGGATCGAGAAACGCCCAGAAGATATCGTCCAATTGATCTCCGGCGGGGGTCGAGCCGAAGGCCGCCAGGCTCTCCTCTACGACCTCGTCGATGTAGTAGGCATTTCCGCCGGGATATTTGATGAAACGCGTGGGATCGGTTCCCAAGTTAAACAAGTCCCGGCTGCGAAGGCAACCGTTGTGAAGATATGATTCCCTTATGAAGTAGTGAAGTCTACCCTCGATATGTTTTCTGGCCAGGTACAAATAAATTTCCTTTAAGGCACCACGTCGAATGCCACGCGGTCCAGCATGTTGCCACCGGCATCCAGAACGTCAACATGCCAGGGTCCGACGTCGCTCGGTCGCAAACGCTTCGAGCTGTAAGTGCGCCACGGACTGCCACCCACCGCCAGGGTGACGCGGTCTCTTTCGGTACCATCGAAATACCAGACATGGGTAATTTCAGTCGGATGCTTGGCCCCGACAATTTTGGTAAAGCAAAATATTTTATCGATGGACGTCGCAAAACTGTTTCCGGCATCGACCGGAGCACGGTTTACAACGTTCTTGCAAATGACGGCCTGTTCCACTGTCAATGCCTGGGCCTCGGCATGATTCATGCCTCCGGACGATAATATAACCATTAGCGCCCCAACCGCAGCCGAAAATTGAAATCGGACCAATCGAATGTTCATTTTATCAATCTCTTTCCGCTAAGGGTTCACTAAAAAATAAGGTCGCGATTTTGGGTGTAGAGGTGCCCGGCCGGCAAGGCGCGAAATCGCAAGAATATCTGGATATTCAAAGTTTTCACACCATAGCCGGACGGAATGCAACGGCATCCAAGATGTTAGATTATTTTTGAGTGAGGCCTGATAGGGTAAGTGGACAGAATCCTGATCCAAAAGTCAAGCAAAGATAACAAAAAAATAGCCCGATGCGTACGCCAACACCACGGCCGATGTCTGGATCAGAAACCAACAGGTGTCTTACGGTAATCCGTGGATGGACTGTCTGACGTCTAAGGGTTCACTAAAAAATAAGTTCGCAATTTTGGGTGTTGAGGCGCCCGGCCGGCAAGGCGCGAAAACTCAGGAATATCTGGATATTCCGAGTTTTCGCAACGCGGCCGGACGGGATGCATCGGCGTCCAAAATGTGACGTTATTTTTGAGTGAGCCCTAAGAATA
>JBDNAO010000366.1:0-5744 GCA_039768375.1 Desulfobacterales bacterium
AATCAGAAGAAGATGACCGACGGCGACTTCGTGCTTTATTGGATGCAGCAATCCCAGCGGGCCGAAGAAAATCACGCCCTGGAATACGCCGTTGAACTTGCCAACCATCTCGATCGTCCGATGATGGTAGTGTTCGGATTGACGGACGGGTATCCAGAGGCCAATCTGCGCCATTACCGGTTCATGCTGGAAGGTTTGCGCGAAACGGCCGCCACCCTAACTAAGCGCGGGATTCTAATGGCGGTGCAGTTGGGCTCACCGCCCGATGTGGCCCTGAAGGCGGGGCAAAGGGCGGCTGTCATCGTTTGCGACCGCGGCTATCTGCGTTTTCAGAAAGCGTGGCGCCGAAGTGTTGCACGCAAGGCCGCCTGCCGGGTTGTCCAGGTGGAAACTGACGTGGTCGTTCCGGTTGCGGTTGCCAGCGGCAAGGCCGAGTATGCCGCCCGGACTCTGCGGCCGAAAATCACCCGGCACCTGAACGAATACCTGAAAGAGTTTCATGTCGTACCACTGAAGAACAGTTCCCTGGGGCTTGACGTAAAGAATCTAAAGTCGAACTTGAAACTTGAGGCGCTCGAAGCTCTGCAGTCCCGACTGGACGTCGACCGTAGCGTCGAACCGGTCAACCTATTCTTCAAAGGCGGCACCCGCGAGGCGAAAAAAAGGTTTAAGAAATTTTTAAACCAAAGCCTGAAGCATTACCCCGACCACCACAACCAGCCACAAACAGATGATATTTCCCACATGAGTCCCTATCTTCATTTCGGCCAGATCTCCCCGCTGTACCTGGCGCTGCAGGTCAACGCCGCAGACGGCCGATCGGTCGGTTTGGCCGCTATCGAAGCCTATCTTGAACAGTTGATTGTGAGACGGGAACTGGCGGTCAATTTCGTGAACTTTACTCCAAACTACGACACATATGAGTGCATACCCGGCTGGGCCTCGCAAACGCTGTCCGACCATTTACCGGACGAACGCCCAAATTGCTACAGTCGGACGCAATTGGAGAATGCCGAAACTCACGATCCTTACTGGAATGCCGCCATGTCGGAGATGAAACATACCGGTTTCATGCACAACTACATGCGCATGTACTGGGGTAAAAAGATACTCGAGTGGAGCCGGACGCCGCAGCAAGCCTTTGACACCACCCTTGCGCTCAACAATAAATATTTCCTCGACGGGCGCGATCCGAATTCTTACACCGGTGTGGCCTGGATTTACGGCGTCCATGACCGGCCTTGGCAGGAACGGCCGATCTTCGGCAAGACGCGCTTCATGGCGGCTTCCGGTCTCGAACGAAAATGCGATATAATGGCATACGTAAAAAAAATTAATAAAATGATCGGAAAAGACTAAGAAATTGGATATCGAAATGACCATCATCGGCGCGGGAGTTGTCGGCTTGGCCGTTGCCGCCCGATGTTCACAGAACCATAAAAATGTCTTCGTGATCGAGAAAAATGAAAAGTTCGGCCAGGAAACAAGCAGCCGCAACAGTGAGGTGATCCATGCCGGGATCTATTACCCGCCCAACTCGCTCAAAGCGCGCTTGTGCGTGGAGGGGCGGCAATTGCTTTACGCTCTGTGTGAAGCAAAGCGGATACCCTTTCGAAATTGCGGCAAGCTCATCGTGGCGACCAATAAGACCGAGGAAGACTTCCTGGCATCGATTGAAGCCAAAGCGCGGGCCAATGGAGTCGAGGACCTGCAGTACCTGAGTGGTGAACAGGTGGCCCGGATGGAACCCAGCGTTAGGGCGGTTTCGGCCTTATTCTCTCCATCGACGGGCATTATCCACTCGCACCGTCTGATGCGCCATTTAGTCGCGCAGGCCCAAAGAAACAACGTCCAGTTCGTCTATCGCTGCGAGGTTGAACGGGTCGAGCCCTTATCCGGACCACGCTACCGGGTTCATGTGCGTTATCCCGACGGACAGACGGAAAAATTTATGACCCGCTACCTGGTCAATTGTGCCGGTTTGGAATCCGACCGGATCGCCGCCAGTATGGGGATCGACGTCCACGCCCATCAATATGAGCAGTTTTTCTGGAAAGGGGAGTACTTCAGCGTGGCACCGGCGTCCGGGACCATCAATCACTTGATTTATCCGGTCCCGCTGCCAAACAACGAAGGGTTGGGCATCCATGCCACGATTGACATGAGCGGAAGTGTCAAATTGGGCCCCAACACCATTTTTTTGCCGCAGCGCAGCTACGATTACACCGTTGACGCAGCACACCGGAAGGACTTTTTTACAGCTGCGCAGCGCTACCTGACAGGTTTGCAGCTCGACGACCTCGCACCGGACTATGCCGGCATTCGACCCAAGTTGCAGAAACCGGGCGATGCGGTCAGGGATTTTATCATTCAGGAGGAATCTGCCAAAGGGATGCCGGGTCTGGTCAATCTGATCGGCATCGAGTCACCGGGGCTGACAGCCTCGCCGGCCATCGCCGAGCATGTTGCGCGCTTGCTGCCCTGAGCAGGGGTGATCGGTGTATCAGGGGTACATAACCGAGGAGGCCTGAGCAGCTGTCGATTACCGTCCGCCCGGCAGAAGGGACCACGGGTAAAACTCGGCATACCAGGAGGGGCTTGAAATTTTAAAATTTTGTTTGCTTTCTACAATATATTGTGTTATAAAAATTGCTAAATACAATAGAGAGGGGGCAAACAATTGGTCGATCCAAAAAGTCGCTCAACTATTCTACTCGATCGAGACGCTCACCGGGCATTAAAAATTGCTGCAAATGTCACAGGGCAAACACTTTTCGAGGCTATTGATTTTGCCGCGTGGCTGTTCGTTGAAGAAACCGAGCGATATATCGAGGCTTCATCTAAAAAGAATACCTGCGGATTTAAGGTCGCGGAAGCGCTCAGGCGCCTATCCCGCGCCGAAAAGACAGCCATGTGCGAGGCCGATCGTGCCGTGCTGAAAAACATCGGGTTACCTGAGTAATCCCAAAAACTCCGTATCGGACGTGAATACATAGATAGCCATTCCAACGGTACACAAAATAAAGGGTTTACAGGCATCAAGTCTGTAAACCCTTTTTATCGTGGCAGGCCAGGAGGGATTCGAACCCCCATCACCCGGATTTGGAGTCCGGTGCTCTACCATTAGAGCTACTGGCCTGTGTCATGAAATCGATGGAGCGCCAGCTTGAGTTTGAGATATATATCTCTGCACCCGGCTCATGACAAGGCTTAATATTAGGCGTTCGCCTGTTTTGAACTGATCCATGGCCTTTGTCATGTGAAGTTTTTTTCATATAATTCACTCCTCGATTTCACAAAATAATCCACCGGCGACATCGTTCAATTTCACTAACTGCAAGAATATAATGTAAAAATTAAATTTGCATACCCTGGCACAAATCATGCTTCGATTTTTTTCACCTTTAGAATTGTCAAGATCAACGATCACCGAAAGACGATTTATGGAAGCCAAAACGATCGAGTGCCGACATTGCCGCCAGAAGCATGTGTTGCTGCGTGATTCGCAGTCGGGTATGTGGGAATTAACGGTAGGACACGCCTCTATCAGCAATTCATCCTGGGAGTATCTGAAAGAAACCTGGCTGGACATCCATCACGGCGGGTGCGCGGACAAGAGGGACACCCTCGACATGCGCACCGGTGTAATGGAAGCTGTCTGACTGATCGGCAATTATAGTGAAACACCAAAAGGCAGAGTCGATGGCGTCTCTGCTTTTGGTTTGGTTTCTGATGCGCGCCATTTGATATCGCGCGATGTCGGTCTCGACCTTTTGTAGAGGCGGGTAGCGAGACTCAAGCCATTATTGGCCCTTTCACTCAGGCCCAGAGTTCGGCGCAGTCCATGAAAAAATCCGCCAGCGTCGCAAAAACTTCGATCCGCCTTTTTCCTGCCGCAAACCGATCTCTTGTTCGCCGCATCGGCCTTGTATGTGGGCCGCTTGCCGTCGAGAACGGCTACGATCGCAAATTCGTTTGTGTAGAGACCTAACTGATGCCCATCCTCGGCTTTTTAAAGAGCACTGATAAGTTACCGATCCAGAAATGTGCAATTTTCCACAAGTTCAAGGAAATCGGCGGCATTGCGCGGAGGCGTACTCGTGTATGCCGCACAAGCGATTTCGTAGACCTGTCACGTCTTTAGCGTGATTGACGCCGAAATTGCGGAAAAGGGCCATTAATGGACGGAAACTAACTGGTTTCAGTGATCAGCATTGTGGCCGGGTCCAAAATCAGACCGGTTTGTTCCCCGACGTTTTCCTGGCCTTTCAGCGCCCTGATATGAATGTCCTTATCCTGCGGCTGAAGGTAAAGAATCACGTCAAAAAGATCCATCAGACCGGCCATCTGGTTCGGGATACCTTTGGGGTCCGCCATTTCGTGTCGGTGGGTGCGTACGGTGAACCAGGCGTGACAGCCTCGTTTTTGGGTCAGTTCCTTCAGTTCTACCAAAGGCGGGCGCACGGTTTGATCGAAAGGTAGTCCGTCAATGATAATGACATGGGGCGTAAAGATGTTCTGCTCGATCAGATCCGTGAGCCGTTCGTCAAGTTTGGGGACGCTGAATCCCTCCACACGGAAGGTCATGATAAACCGGCGTGGCAACAGGGTATCCCAAAGTTCGTTTGCCGGTTTGACATTGTACTGCCGCGCGATGTGATTAAATACCTCAGTATACCACAAGTTGACCTTGTCGACCGGGTCTTCAAGACTGATGTGGAGGACATTCCAGCCCTCCAAGAGGGAATTGAGAGATATTTGCACCAGCAAAGCCGTCTTTCCAACTCCGGCTCTTGCCAGCACGGCCCCGAAACCGCCGACCGGAAGAAGGCTGTTTTGGGGATCTTTTTGCATGAACCGCAACGGATTGCGCAGGATTAGGTCGTTTTTGAGCATGTTCAGGCTCCTTTCCTTGAGGTAGACGATCCGATTCGATTCCGCAGGCAACTGCTGCTTGTCGGCCGATTCGGCACCCGTGGCTTTATGGTGACCCACTGGGCGCACGACAGTGATCGCCAATACGCCACCGGCGGCGAAAAAACGCCTGGGCTCGCGTTGCACACTCACTTCGCCAGGCGTCTGCTTTTCCATTTGCTTGATTTTGTTTTCTATCGGCATTGCGAGTTTAAAGCCGCATTGGGTCGCCAAGGCGCGTTACGATCAAACGATAGAGCTTAAGCCACTTTTTTTCTTTCGAGCACCTTCTTGGCAAGCTCTTCAGTGATCGACTGCGGCAGCTGCTTGTAGTTGGAAAACTCCATCGTAAACTGCGCTTTGCCCTGGGTGAGTGAGCGTAGAACAGTTGAGTATCCGAACATTTCCGCCAACGGCACCTGGGCCTCGATCACGCAAATGACGCCTTCGTCCTGGGCGCCGAGAATCATACCGCGACGCTGGTTCAGTGAGCCCATGACCGATCCCTGAAACTCGGTCGGACATTCCACCACGACCTTCATTATCGGTTCGTGAATCACCGGATTGGCCTTCAGATAGGCTTCCATGAAGGCGGAACGGGCAGCCGCCATAAAGGCGATCTCGGATGAATCGACCGAGTGGGCGGCCCCATCGTCAAGTACGACCTTGATACCGGTAACCGGAAATTCCATCTTTGGACCCTTTTTCAGGCATCCGCGAAAGCCTTTTTCACAGGCTGGAATGAACTGGGTCGGAATGGCCCCGCCGAACACCCGATTTTCGAAGACAAACTCTTCGCCTTCGACCGGTTCGAGATATCCGGCCACCCG
>JBDNAO010000367.1:0-6118 GCA_039768375.1 Desulfobacterales bacterium
AGGGCGCTCTCCTCTTTATAGGCAAAGGCGCTCGCAAAATCAAAAAGCTCGTGGATTGATTCCGCGCGGATGATACCGGTTTGCTTGAAAATCGCATCGTAAACCGCTTCGGATCCGGCCAGTGCACCGGTATGCGAGGCGGCCGCCGCCGCGCCGGCCATGGTCCGGCCGGATTTGATCACCAACACCGGCGTTCTGCGATAGCCGGACGTGATTTCTTTTACCGTTTCGACAAATTCCGGGCCCCGGCGCAGTTCTTCCAGGTAGATCATGATAACCTCGGTATTCGTGTCCTCGTGCAGATAGCGCAACAGATCCAGCTCGTCCACGTCGGCTTTGTTGCCGATGGAGATAAACTTTGAAAACCCGAAGTCCCGGTCGGCGGCAAAATCCAGAACGGCCGTACACAACGCGCCGCTTTGGGATATAAAAGAAATTTTACCGGGTTTTGGCATGCGCGCCGAAAAACTGGCATTGAGCCGCACCTCAGGCAGGGGATTGATGACGCCCAGGCAGTTGGGGCCTACCAGCCGGATAGCAGCTTCTTTGCAGATCGAAACGATCCGGTTTTCGATCTCAGCGCCGCGCTCACCGACTTCACGAAATCCGGCCGAAACGACTACAATCCCCTTAACCCCCGATTCGGCCGCCTCTTTGACGGCTTCAAGGGCCAGCCGGGGGGGGAGAATGAGCATGGCCAGATCCACTTGATCGGGTATCTCTTTAACCGACGGATAGGCTCGCACACATAAAATCGATTTGGCGTTGGGATTGACCGGATAGAGGGTGCCGGTGTAGCCGCCGCGCAAAATGTTGGCAAAAATGTCATGCCCCACCTTGCCGGGTGTGGTCGAGGCGCCGACGACGGCGACCGATTGCGGTGAGAAAATGGCATCGAGCGCGTGCATGAGCAATTCTCCTATTCTGTAAGGGCAGAGACGTCGTCAGGCGGGGTCGTCAAAGCGGCAGTTCAGCAGCAAATCATCCCCCAAAACCGAAACGACTTTGTACGGCAATGTCTTGAAAAGCTTTATCATGCGTTGGTTTTGCGGTGATGTGATGGCAAACA
Organism: Desulfobacterales bacterium; assembly: GCA_039768375.1. Classification (GTDB taxonomy): domain Bacteria; phylum Desulfobacterota; class Desulfobacteria; order Desulfobacterales; family SG8-13; genus JARFQH01. Next base: position 1,070 of record JBDNAO010000367.1, read on the forward strand.
AGCCGGAGATTCCGTTTTCCCGGGCGGCTTCGGCCAGCTTGCGGATTAAAATCCGACCGAGCTTCTTGCCCTGATAGTCTTTGCTGACCGAAAAGGCGATTTCCGCTAGATTTTTCGCTTCTTCAAGATAATACTCCCCAACACCCACCACGCGACCAAAACCGAACTCTCCCACAACGGCGACAATGGTCAGATTGCGGATGTAATCAATCTGGCTCATGCCTTCCACATCATCGCGCACGAAACTTTTTTTTGCATGAAAGAATCGCGAAACGATGTCTTGTCGATCCAGGTGGTAGAAGTGTTCCTGGATCCTTCTTTCGTCAACCGGTTTCGCCGGTCGCAAAATAATCTTTTCACCGTCAATGACGATGGTCTCCTCGATTTTAACCGGATAGATGCCGTGGACCGATTCACCTAAACTCCGTTCGGCACCGATCATGGCCAATTGTTTGGCTTTATGCATCAGCTCATCCCGAAAATCGGGGTGGGCGATGCTGATCATGGCCAACGCCCGTTCCTGGGTGCTTTTTCCGAAAAGATTGACCACCCCGTACTCCGTTACGACATAGCGCACGTCGTCCCTTGGAACGGTGACGATCGTATTGTTCAGCAACGGCACGATCCGACTGGTTTTGCCGTCATCAGTGGTCGAGTGGAGCATGATGATTGATTTTCCGCCGGGGGAGCGGTTCGACCCCCTGACAAAGTCTGGAATGCCTGAAACCCCGGCGAAAAGGGTGTACGCCACGGCATCGCAGGAAACTTGACCGGCCAGGTCCATGCACTGCGCCACGTTCATGGAAACCATTTTGTTGTGACGGGCAATGATATCGATGTCATTGACGTAATCGGTGGGATAAAAGTCCACCGCCGGATTGATATGCAGGAATTCATACAAGGCTTGTGTTCCAACGGCACAACTGGCGACCAGTTTGCCGTTGTTATAGCCTTTGTTGCGGTTATTGATAACGCCCTTGGCATACAGATGCATGATATCCTCGGTGACGAACTGGGAATGGATCCCCAGATCATTCTTGTCCGACAAGGCCAGGCCGGTTGCCTGGGAGGCGGCATCCAGGCCGATCTGCAGGGTTGAACCATCCTCTATCAGCCGGGCGATGTGCCGGCCGATGAGATTGGCCGGCTCTGACTTTGGAACCGGAGAGATGGTCAGGAGATCCTCATCGTGCTCGACAATGGCATCCACATCATTGACATGGATAAAACTCCGGCCGAGCACCATGGGCATCTTCGTATTGACCTGGGCAATCACCCGGTCGGCGGCAAGGGCGGCCGCCAGGGTGACATCCACCGAAACCCCCAGGCTCATCCAGCCAAAATCATCCGGCGGGCTGACCTGGACCAGGGCCACATCGATGGGAATCCTTCTGCTGGTGAAGAGCTGGGGTATCGCGGACATGATCACCGGTGTGTAAAAGCGCATGTTTCTTGCCAGTCCACCGGACCTGGCCGATCCGAGATAAAAGGACCGGATACCCAGGCTTTGATCCTGGGTTTTGTTGGCGATCAAGTACAAGGGGGTGGTTTCTTGGGACATCAGACGAATAATCTCGATATTGCTGAAGCGCGGGGCGGCTTCGGCAAGCCCCCTGACCAGACATTGGGGCTCACCGCAATAAGACCCGATAAAAATCCGCTGGCCCGAGCGTATCGAACCGATGGCCTCTTGAACGCTTTTTTTCTTTTGGACATAATCGTCCGCCCAATAACTTCCGATTGCCATGAAATGCCCCCTACACTTTTTCCAAAACCGTGGCCATGCCCTGACCGCCGCCGATGCAGAGGGTGGCAAGACCCAGGTCATGTTCCTTTCGCACCATCTCGCCCATCAGGGTCAGGACGATGCGGGCGCCGGTACAGCCGATGGGATGACCGATGGAAATTCCGCTTCCGAGAACATTGGTCTTATCCATGTCGAAGTTCAACTCTCTCACGCACGCAATGGCCTGGGAGGCAAAGGCCTCGTTGAGTTCAACGGCACCGAAGTCATTGACGGAAAGATTTTCTTTTTGAAGGAGTTTTCTCACCGCCGGTATGGGGCCCAGGCCCATGAAGGCGGGATCCAGTGCTCCGGAAGAACAGGCTTTTATTTTAACCAAGGGCTTGAGTCCAAGATCCTTGGCTTTGGCATCCGACATGATCAACAGAGCGGCAGCGGCATCATTGATGCCTGAGGCATTTCCGGCTGTCACGGTACCATCTTTCTTGAAAGCCGGACGCAGTTTGGCCATTTTTTCCGCCGAGGTATCCATCGGCCGCTCATCAGTGTCGAAAATCAGCGGTTCGCCTCTGCGCTGGGGGATTAGCACCGGTACGATCTCTTGTTTAAAGAGCCCATCGGCAATGGCCCTTCTCGCCCGCAGATGGCTGAGGGCCCCGATCTCATCCTGTTCTTCTCTGGAAATACCGTACTTTGCGGCGATATTTTCAGCGGTCATCCCCATATGATAGCCATAAAAAACCTCATTCAGCCCATCCAGGGTTAATAGATCCACCATTTCCACGTTGCCCATGCGGGCGCCCCATCGGGCAGCGGGCACCACATAAGGGATCAGGCTCATATTCTCCATCCCGCCGGCCAGGATAATCTCCGCCTCCCCGTAACGGACCGCCTGGGCGGCCAGGGCCATTGCTTTCATGCCGGAAGCACAGAGCTTGTTGATCGTATACGCCCCGGTCTCCTTGGGGATACCGGCCCGGATGGAGGCCTGCCGAGCCACATTCTGACCCTGGCCGGCAGCCACGACATTGCCCATGATCACCTCGTCGATATTCACCGGCTGAAGGGCATCGTCATAGTCATAGAACCCTTTTTCCAGTTCCACCTGCCCCGTGTCTTTAAGGGCATCCGGCTCAAATCGGGTCAGTTTTTCAGAGGCTACAGGCCGCAAACCGACCTTTTTGAGGGTCTCTTTCAATACCAAAGCCCCTAATTGCACCACCGGCGTGTCTTTCAGACTTCCGCCAAAGGCCCCTACCGGGGTTCTGGCGCCGGAAACAATCACAACATCTCTCATGATTCAATCTCCTTTTCAGATTCTTCCGCCGCCTCGGCGGGGAGTTTTTCTTCAGCAAGCCGCTTCAGGTTTTCATAGCGCTCATTGTATTCTTCCTCCAGACGCGCATTGAGCCGTTTGGCCTCATCCGGGAAGAATTTTTGCAGAGACGCGTATCGCACTTCACCGGCTAGAAATTCTTGCAGACTTCCATCGGGTTGTTTGGAATCCAGGGTAAATGGATTTTTGCCCTCGGCCTTCAGTGTGGGATTATACCGGTAAAGCGGCCAGTAACCGCTCTGAACGGCCAGTTTGGTCTCTTCCTGGCTTTTTCCCATCCCCTTTCTGATCCCCTGGTTGATACAGGGAGCGTAGCACATGATCAGCGAGGGCCCGTTGTAGGATTCGGCTTCGGTAACCGCTTTCATGAGCTGCTGCTTGTTGGCCCCCATGCCGACATTCGCAACGTAGACATAACCGTAGGACATGGCAATGGCACCCAGGTCTTTTTTGGCGGTTTTCTTGCCGGAAGCCGCAAATTTGGCCACGGAGCCGGTGGGCGTCGCCTTGGAGGACTGACCACCGGTGTTGGAATACACCTCGGTGTCGAAAACGATGACATTGATGTCTTCGCCGGTTGACAGCACATGATCGATGCCGCCAAAGCCAATGTCATAGGCCGCACCGTCGCCGACAAAAATCCAGTAGGATTTCTTGGTAAACAGCTTGGACATGCTCGCGATTTCACTCAATAGTGGATTGTCGCGGTGCGCCGGCAGAAGCGCTTTGAGCCGGTCGCCGTATTGCCGGGACCCCTCGGCAGCCTGCATGTTGTCCAGCCAGCCGGAGAGGGCGTCTTTGACCTCCTGCGGCAGCGTGTCAACCGCCAGGGCCTCTTTGGCCCAGTCCGCCAATTTGCGCCGCTGCTGAAGGGCGCCCAGGAACATACCGTAGGTAAATTCGGCCGAGTCTTCAAAGAGCGAATTGCCCCAGGTGGGACCAAACCCGTCCTGATTGACACAGTAAGGGACGGCTGGTGCGCTGCCACCCCAGATGGAACTGCAGCCGGTGGCGTTGCCAATGACCATCCGTTCGCCATAAAGCTGGGTCAGGAGCTTGGCATAGGGCGTCTCCCCGCAGCCTGAACAGGCCCCTGAGAACTCGAGCAGCGGCTGGCAGAACTGGCTGCCTTTGACGGAGGTTCGCTTCAGAAGATTATCCCGTACCGGCAGGGTTGCGGCATACTGCTGACAGGGCACCTGGACTTCCGTCTGGGTGTCCAGCGGTTTCATGACCAGGGCCTTCTTTTTGGCCGGGCAGATGTCCGCGCAGTTGCCGCAGCCCATGCAGTCCAGGGGATAGACCTGAATGCGGAAGTGATAATCCTTGAGTTCTTTACCGAGGGCTTTTTTGGCCTCGAACCCCGCCGGCGCCTCCTTCTCCTCTTCATCCGTCAACAGCAGGGGGCGGATGGTGGCGTGGGGACAGACCATGGCGCACTGGTTGCACTGGATGCAGTTGTCCATGACCCATTCCGGCACCATAAAGGCAACACCCCGTTTTTCATACTGGGTCGTGGCCACCGGGAAGATGCCGTCCGGCGCAAAGGCGCTCACCGGCAGCTTGTCGCCCTGCTGGGCCACCATGGGCCGTAAGACCTTTTTGACGAACTCCGGCTCGTCTTCGGCCGGCCCGGGTTGATCCGGGGCCTCGGCCCAGGCGGCGGGGTATTTGATTTCGACCAGGTTATCCAGGGTTTTATCAACGGCCGCGACGTTCATATTGACGATCGCATCCCCCTTTTTGCCGAACATCTTTTTGATCTGATCCTTGAGATAGGCGATAGCGTCTTCGACCGGGATGACGTTGGCCAGCTTGAAAAAAGCGGTCTGCATAATCATGTTGATCCGCCCCCCCAGGCCGACGTCACCGGCGATTTTGACCGCATCGATATTGTAGAATTTAAGCTTCTTGGCAGCGATGGTGCGCCGCATCGCAGCCGGAAGTTTTTCTTCCATATCGGCCAGGC
>JBDNAO010000368.1:0-6527 GCA_039768375.1 Desulfobacterales bacterium
AACCTGGGCAATCTTTACTCGAATATGGGGCAGTCTGAGAAGGCGATTGAAAACTACCGCAAAGCCATCGAAATCGACCGGGAGTTCTATCCGGCCAAAGTAAACCTGGCCATGGTGTACAACCGGATGGGGGAAAACGCGGCGGCCGAACGCCTGCTTCGCGAGGTGGCGACGGCTCATCCCGATCTGTATGACATCAAATATTCACTCGGCCTGCTGCTGGCGGAGGAAAAAAAATACGAAGAGGCGGCCGATGTCCTGTTTCAAGCAGCGCGGGGGCTGCCGCAGCGCTCCCGGATCCACTACAACCTCGGACTTTTGCTGCAGCAGCTGCAACGGGATCCGGAAGCCGAAAATGCCTTGAAGCAAGCCCTTGCCATCGAACCGAACCAACCCGAATACGCCTACGCCCTGGCCGTTTTTTACCTGCAGCGGCAGCAGTTCGAAAAAGCACGGCAGCTTGCCGAGAAGATGATCGCCGAACCGGCTTCCCGCTCAACGGGAGAACGGCTTTTAACCGTTATCGAACAGCAGCGCAGCGCCTCTTCCACTCCTTGAGGGTTCTAGGCCGAATCGTGTTTATTATATTAATTTCAATTATTTATAGTATCTTATATTTTGCCTCATCGCGATCGACGACACGCCGCACCTCTGTATGGAGTAAAAATGTTTGACAATTGACATCCGTGTACATAGTATAGCTCCACTGCAACATGCAGAAATATCAACAACTCTTCTGCTACGATCCTTGAAAATTTTATAGATTTGTCCCTCTCCGTTTTTTACGGATCCAAGAGCGGCGTGGCGGCCGTCGAGAATGCCCTTGCCACCTAATTGGACGATAACCGGTTAGGATTTCGGATTCGGGGAGAGATGCCGGTTCTTCCTGGTACGATCTATCGGTCGGCAGGTAAACCGACATCACAATTGATGAAGATCCGAATGTTCCATTCGTTCCCCAAAAAATGGGTCGTTGGGAGAGAGTTTATTGATAGAGTAGCGTTTGATCATCTTATATCAGACAGGAAAGAGAAAGGAGGTGCCGATACAACGCTTTTGAGATTTTCCGCCGTGCAGCACATTAGAGAAAATGGGGAAATTAAAACAGATACAATTAACAACGTGCTTAGGATCGGGGGCGAAATAAACTGATCGAAATTGCGAAGGCTTTTGGTTTATGTTCAAGGCGCGTCTGGAGATCGCATAGCTTACGTATGTGGGCTTTAGCATAACGCAGAAGACGGGCCAAAAGACGAGGTTTTCTGTTCAAGTTATTGAGTCCGCGACCCTTTAGCACCAGCATCGGTTTAAGAGCCGTACATTTTGAGAGAAAGGATCAGATGATGAAAAGGAAATCCGCTGTAACCGCATTGTTTTTGAGTCTATTATTCGTCGCCGTGAGTTCTGTTTCGGCCTTTGAGATTATCGAAGAAAAGGATATTGTGGAAGAAGTCGTCGTAAAGGAGAACTTCATCAAGCAGGCCGACAACTTCATCGTGCTGTTTGACACCTCGAGATCCATGGCCGAAACTTATCCCGCCAGCGGCGGGCAGAAAGTCGAAGCGGCCAGGGAAATCTTGCGTCAACAGAACGCCATTCTTCCGGACCTCGGCTGGAACGCCGGATTGTACACGTTCACGCCCTGGAAGGAGTACTACGCAATGGCGCCCTATGATAAGCCAACCTACACCCAGGCGGTCGACAGCCTGCCGACCACCAGATCCGCAGGCGGCGTCGTCCAGCAGACCACCCCGCTGGCCGAAGGCATCGACAAGCTCAATCCGATCCTCGCGAAGTTGTCGGGCCGAACGGCGGTGTTTATTTTCACCGACGGCACCTTCCAGCGCGTCGCGCCGAAAAGACTCTGGCCCCTGGACGCCGCCCGAACAGTCGTCGAAAACCATGACGTCTGCCTCTATTTCATCAGTTCGGCCAAGCCCGGCAAACCGCAGAAGCTGTTGGAAGACATGGCGGCGCTTAACGCCTGTTCGCGGGTGATCCCCTTCGATGATGTGTACAGAAACCCCGTATACGGAGCCGGGTTCCTTTATGTGGTCGATTCGACTAAAGAGATTGTCACCGCCACCGAAACCCGCATCGCCGGCGTGAAGATGCCTAATGTCCATTTCGAATTCGGCAAATACGATGTCCTGCCGGAGTACCATCAAGAGCTCGGCAAGTTAGCAGATTTCCTGAAAAAAAACCCGAAGGCGGATGTCGTTATGGCCGGCTTCACCGACAGTGTCGGTACCGAAGAGTACAACCTGCCGCTGTCGCAGAGAAGAGTCGAAAGCGTCGCCAACTTCCTCAAGCAGATGGGCGTCAGTGCGGATCAAATGGCCCTGCTGTGGTATGGAAAAACAAACCCAATTGCAAGCAACAGTACCCCAGAGGGTCGCGCTAAAAACCGGCGCGTAGAGATTGCCGTCGGTGGTATGTAGTTGAATAACAACCGGTAATCGAAAGATCCGGGACCCACAGCCCTGGTGATCGGGATTCCGCGACGAGCGATGCGGGTCTCGTCCCAGGGCTTTTTTTCGTGCCGCTCCGCTAATAGGCCGTTGAAAAATGCCATGAGCGCCACCGATGTAAGGCAAAATGAGCATTTAGAGCCGAATATTAACCTTGCATCGGCAAGCGAAGTAGTGTCCGTCCATAAATTGGCCTTTTTCCCGCTGGACTGCGTTCTCCGCGGGTTTCCGGCTGCGGCGTACGTATAGTACGCCTCGTCGCAAACCCTTGTGCGGCCTTGCCCAACGGAAAAATTTCTCATTTATGGATTGGACACTCAACAGTGCCATCACGTATTCGTGGATGGGCACGAAGTCGTTTTTCAAGAGCCTGCTAAACCGACATTGCCAGCGGATGATAATTCCATGACTATAGAAGCGAAGGAAAGGGTCGCCTTAGGTTGCGATTCGCAATTCCAGCCCGCGCAGACTCAACATCATATCCATTTACTTAAAAATACATCCCTGCCATTTTTTTCAGTATACCATACAGCACGGCCATTGAATTCCGCTGGATGGACCCCTCCTTTTGTTGCGTTGGAGAGTGCCTCACCAATCGGACGGCTTCTAAAATTCCACAAGATTGCGCCGGATTTGGGTTCGTCTAAAAGCCACATCCAGCGGCGCATATCGAGATACGTGGCGGTGGGTGTAACGCAGGTGACGGACCAAGAGACAAGCAGGATATGGAATTATTTTTGCTAAGGCCCTAACATAGTCAAAACAAGAGGTAGAAAGGGACTGCCTGTGCTACGATCTGTTTTCTCGAATGTGTGTTCTCGGCCACGGCTTAACTTTATTCGGCGCGGTTTGATAGTGGTCATCCTGGCTGCGGTGACCTGGATTTTGCCGGTCTATAGCGAAGCTGCCGAACCCGGGTCCCCTCTGGGGGATGCCCTTCTGTTCAACCAGAAAAGGTTGGGTGATCTCGATACAATGGTCAAAGAGCGCACGATCCGGGCCCTCGTGGTCTACAGCAAAACCTTTTTCTTTTTGGACCGCGGCCGGCAGCGCGGATCCACATACGAACTGCTCAAAGAGTTTGAAAAGTTTGTCAACAAAAAGCTGAAGACAAAAAAACTGGAAATCCATGTCGTGTTTATTCCCGTCCGGCGTGACGAACTCATTCCAGCCCTGGTCGGCGGCTTTGGGGATATCGCCGCCGCCAATTTGACCATCACCCCGGCCCGTAAAAAGCAGGTGGACTTTTCAGACCCATTTATGACCGGAGTAAAGGAACTGCTTGTAACCGGACCAAGCGCACCGTCTGTGACCGGTCTCGATGATCTTGCAGGCAAGATAATATTCGTTCGCCGATCGAGCAGCTATTACGAGAGCCTGTCCCAGCTGAACGACCGCCTCAAAAAGAACGGCCGACCTGAGGTGAAATTGGTACCGGCCGACGAAACCCTCGAGGACGAAGATCTTCTGGAAATGGTCAATGCCGGCCTGATCCCGATGATCGTGGCCGACAGCCACAAGGCCCATTTCTGGACTCAGGTATTCGACGATATCACGGTTCACGACGACATCGCCGTTAGAACCGGTGGCGATATCGCCTGGATGTATCGCAAGAACAGCCCGAAGTTGGCAGCTGTCGTCAACACGTTCGCTGCCGGCCACAAAAAGGGAACCCTGTTCGGCAATTTGATGCTCGAGCGCTATTTGCGTGACACCAAGTACGTCAAAAACTCGCTCTCCGGCCAGGAACTGGACAAATTCACCAAGATGGCCCAATACTTCGAGAAGTATGCCGGCGAATACGATTTCGACTTCTTGATGATTACCGCCCAGGCCTATCAGGAATCAGGCCTCGACCATAGTAAGCGCAGCCCGGCCGGAGCCATCGGCGTGATGCAGTTGCTGCCGTCAACGGCCGCCGATCCCAACGTCGGCATACCCGATATCAAAAAGCTGGAGAAGAATATCCAGGCGGGCACAAAATACCTGCGCTTTATCGTCGACCAGTACTACGAAGACGAGCCGATGGACGATGTCAACAAACTGCTCTTCGCGTTTGCCTCTTACAACGCCGGACCGGCGCGGGTAAACGCTCTGCGGAAAAAAGCGGTCAAAATGGGGCTGAACCCGAACCTCTGGTTTCACAACGTGGAGATTGCCGCCGCCAATGAAATCGGCCGTGAAACTGTCCAGTATGTCAGCAACATCTACAAGTACTACATTGCCTACAGGCTGATTGCCGATCAAAAGGCGAAAAAAGAACGGGTCTTGAAGGGCAAGTCAGACTGATGCTAAGGATCGTGTATTTGCCTCAAAGATCAAGCCAAGTGTTTGCCGATTTTTACGGTAGCCGCACCGATCCGCGCAAAGCCATTGAGTCATAACATCGCGTGCCATGTCATCAGAACTCTCCGCCGAATAGCTGTAGCCAAATCGTAGTGGCCGACACAACAGCCTGCCTCAGCAACAACCTGCACCACCCATCTGGATATTCCCGCTCCTAAAATTTAAAGTCTCTTCAACAACCTCTCATGGATGTTGTCGAAGCCGCCGTTGGACATGACCAGCACCACATCCCCATCGTGGGCCTCTTGTGCGAGAAAATCGATGATGGCGTCCGTCTCCGCGAAAAAACGGGCCGACCTGCCGCGTTTTTCGAGGTCCTCTACCAGTTTTTCGGAAGAAAAGCGCTGTCCCTCCGGAATCTTTTTCAACAGCGGCGGCCGGCGGATGCAGATCAGGTCGGCTTGGTCGAAGCACTTCGGGTAGACGTCCTGGAACACGGCCCGCATGCTGGTGTTGGTGCGCGGCTCGAACACGGCAATCAGGCGGCCCTGGGGATAAAACGGTCGCACGGCCGCAATGGTTTCACGCACGGCCGTGGGGTGGTGGGCGAAATCATCCATCACGGTGATGCCGTGCTTGCGCCCCCGAACCTCCTGACGGCGGCGGATGCCCTCAAACGATTTCAGGGCCTCGCCCAGCACCGAAGGCGGGATATCCAGGTGATCGGCGACGGCAATCGTGGACAAGGCGTTCAACAGGTTGTGCCTGCCCACCATGGGGGTGCGAAAAGAGGCGTAGCGTGCTCCGTCCTTCACCACCTCGAAGGCCGTGAGGGGCGGTTCGATCCGATCGGCCTGCAACCGCCAGAGTGAATCCGGCCGCCGACCGTAAAATTCGACCCCGCTGCCGCTTCCTGTGAGCACTTCGCGGACATTGGGGTCGTCGTCGTAGGCGATCAGCGTGCTCTCTTCCGGCACGCGGTGAGTCATCTGCCTGAAGACATCCTTGACATGCGCCAGGTCCCGAAAAATATCGGCGTGATCGAACTCGACGCTGGTCAATATCGCCAAGTGGGGTCGGAAGTGAAGGAACTTGGGTCCCTTGTCGAAAAAGGCCGTGTCGTATTCGTCCCCCTCTATGACGATGTGCTCCCCTGCTCCCAGGCGATAGTTGCTGTCGAAATTCTTTAGAATGCCCCCGATCATGAAGGATGGATCCAATCCGGCCTTGAACAGAAGCCAGGCCGCCAGGGAAGCGGTGGTGGTCTTGCCGTGGGTGCCTGTAATCACGATCGGTTTTTTACCAGCCGCCACGAAGTGGTTGAGGGCCTGGGGCATGGAGCAGAAGCAGAGACCCGCTTCGAGCATCGCCACCACCTCGGGATTGTCCTTCGAGACGGCGTTTCCGACCACGACCAAGTCCGGACGGTGGCCCAGATTCTCGGCGCGGTAGCCGCTGCTGACCGCTATCCCCTTGCCTGCCAGGAAATCGCTCATGGGTGGATAGACATTCTGGTCCGAGCCGCTGACGGAAAAACCGAGGTCCTTCAGCATTGCGGCCAGGGCGGCCATGCCGGTGCCGCAAACGGCAATCAGGTGGATGATGTCGACTTTTTCGGGAATGATGTTGCGATTCGTATTCATTAAAGAACGCTTTTCTCGTTTTAGGGGGCCTCAGCCCAAAAGTTTCAGCACCTCTGCCGCGGCCGCCACGGTGGCGTCGATCTGCGCGTCCGTGTGCGCCGCAGAGACGAACAGGGCCTCGTATTGG
>JBDNAO010000369.1:0-9852 GCA_039768375.1 Desulfobacterales bacterium
AAGGTGCCATTTGACATATTTATTTTTAAACAAGCAATCTCCTGTATTCTCTATATTGCTCCGAAGTCATTTAAAACAAAATCTCAATGTTGTTAACGATTGCACCTGCAACGCATCAGGTTGCCATTCATATTCCGAATTCTTTCCCCGTTCCGGCAACCGTTAAAAAAATCAAAACGAGTTTTATCGCCGCATACATTAACGGCTTTGCGTAGTTGCATGACAGATACATCCTGATACATTCTGCAGGTATTACCATCGTTTCGAAAACCGGGCCAATAGCGGAAAAGGAGGACGGAACAATGACAGTTAAATTGAATCATTACTTTTCCATTAACCCGATCAAGAGCAAAGAATATAAAAAGTTCATTATCAAAAAGTTCATCCCCGGAGTCAACCGCTTGAACATGCACACGGTAGCCGTGTGGTCGGTCATGGTCGGCGCATATAGTGAAATCATTTTCGAAAGTGTCGCCAACGATCTCGATCTGCTCGAAAAAGCCCTGCGGGATCCCGAATACCAAAAATTGAAAAGCGACCTTTTCAACTACATTAAAAATTACCAAACCAAGGTGCTGGTAAAAACCGGCACGGTGGATGCTTACTCGACCGACATCCGAGAAGACACCGTCAAGTTTAACCAGATGTGGGACGTGATTTCAGAGAAACAGGAAGATTACGACAAGTTTACCAACGGAGAGTTCTACCCGGTGCTCAACGAACTGGGGATAACCGTGGCCGGCGAGTGGGAGGTACTGATCGGCGACGGACCCCGCATTATCTGTGAAGGCAGGGCGACCGACGTCCACAACCTGATCCCCAACTTGCAGAGTCGAAAAATGCATCAAACTCTGAAAAATCTCAAGTTCTACGTCGAAAATTACCGCAGCCGCATCCTGACGTTTCATATCCAAAAGATAAAAGGCTATAAATCGGCCAGCTACAATTTTGTTTGGGGATGACAGCGGTGATGGTGCACATAGGGCATATGACTGGCTTCTGACGTCCTCGGTTACACTCTTCAAGGGCATTGGTTCAACCAATCGACCTTGAAATAAGTGACCAACCAATCGCCTGACCGCGGTATCCACAGGTACGAATCGGAGGAGGATGGGCAATGGTACCCGATACTCCTAAATCTGCTGAGCCCGAATCAGACCCAAGTGCTTTCAGTGAACGACCATCGCAAAAATCCATTCCAGATCAACGGGTGCCGGCGCCTTTTATTCTGACGTTTCTGATCCTGGCCGTATTCTGGTTGATCTTTTCCGGTAAATTCGACACTTTTCACCTGTTTCTCGGAATGGTCAGCTGTTTAATCGTGGCAACCCTGTCCAGCGACCTGTTTTTTCCATCCCGTATCGACCTGAGTTTGCCGAAATGCTGGTTCAGATTTGCCCGCTATATCCCCTGGCTTCTCTATCAGGTTTTCTTGGCCAATCTGCATGTACTCTACCTCACGTTTCATCCCAAGATGATGGACATAATCGATCCGCACATCATCACGTTCGACAGCCATCTGAAAAGTGACGTGGCACGGACAACCTTTGCGAATTCGATCACATTGACGCCGGGTACCATAACTGTCTCAGTCAACGTCATGGGCGAATATACCGTTCACTGCATCGATCAGTCCTCGGGGCAGGCACTGCCCGGCGAAATGGAACGCCGAGTGGGAGTCGTATTCAGGGAATGATGGAAAACGTATTCTTATTTGCCGGTGTATACATATCCCTGCTGATGTTTCTATCACTGTATCGTGCGGTACGCGGTCCGACGGTTCTCGACCGCCTGATCGGGGTAAACGCCATGGGCAGCAAGACGACAACCCTGTTGATTCTGATCGGTCTGCTCTACCAGCGTGTCGATATGTTCGTCGATATTGCCTTGGCCTATGCCATGCTGAATTTTATCGCCGTTCTGGCAGCTGCCCGATATTTTCAAAAAAGAAAAGGGCTTTACGACGAAAGCGGACGACAGTAGCGCTTGAGTCTGGCGACGGTAGTTTGCCGCCCGCGTCAGCTAAACGTCAACTCCAAAACAGGGGCAAGATGGGATGATCATCGTATTCGCACTGCTCTTAATATGTGGCCTGATTTTTTTCACCGGCGGTACGGTGGGCATTCTGCGCTTTCCAGATTTTTATTCCCGACTGCATCCGGCCGGTAAACTGGACACCTTCGGTTTGGTGACAACGATGGGGGCCCTGGCCGTCTACGTGATGTTTTTTCAACACGATCCCTTAACGGCCTTGAAGATCGTCCTGATCGTTGTGTTTGTCTTTATTACAAGCCCGACGGCAACCCATGCCATCGTTGATGCCGGGGTGCGGGCCGGCCTCAGGCCGTGGAGAAAAAACACGACCGATAGAGAGGCAAGGGATGATCTGGCAGATTGAATTCATCATATTCACAATTGTGATCATTTTGGCTGTCGGGGCAATCTCGGTTAAAGACCTGCTGAGTGCAGCGATTCTATTTGGGGCTTACAGCTTCATGATGTGCCTGTTATGGGCCATTATGGGGGCCGTGGATGTCGCCTTCACAGAAGCATCGGTAGGTGCCGGTATCAGCACGGTTTTGTTTGTCGCGGCCGTGTTTCGCACGACGAGGAGGACCAAGGATTGAAGGCGAGTGCATCGATAGTGGTCGTGATCCTGGGAGCCGTTCTGATCTTCTGTTCGTTCGGCTTTCCCCCATGGGGCGATCCCGAATCGGCGGCCAGCCGCCACGTATCACCTTACTACATAGAGAAATCTATTGACGATACCTCCGTGCCCAACATCGTTACCGCTGTTCTGGCCGACTACCGGGGGTACGATACCATGTTCGAGACGATCGTCATCTTTACGGCCGGGATCGCATGCATTTTTTTACTGCGAACGCGTACGAGGAGAAGAACCGATACGCGGCTTTATCGTCACATCTCCACCGGAATCACGCTCCGCATCGAAAAGGGCGGCAAATTCCCCGCAGATTCAGTCGATTTCGAGCGCATCGATTCCGTGTGGGTTCCCTACGATCTGATCGTCAAAACCACCTGCCGGTTGATTGTACCGTTTATTCAGCTTTTCGCCTTGTATGTCATCGCCCACGGCCATCACAGCCCTGGAGGGGGGTTCCAAGGCGGCGTGATCCTCGGGGCTGCTATGCTGCTGATAGCCGTGGCTTTCGACCTGCGTTCGGCCAAACGCCGCCTGAGTGAAAAAACGGCCGCGTTTTTGGGTACCCTGGGTGTGGTCATCTACGCCGGGACCGGCATCCTCTGCGTGCTTTTAGATGCCAATTACCTTGACTACAGTGCTCTGGCACCGCTTCTGGGCGTCGATCCAATCACCGCAAGATCACACGGTATCCTTATTGTGGAGATCGGGGTCGGCATCGCAGTGATGGCCGTAATGGTGATGCTCTATTACAATATCTCTTCGGCCGGCAGACAGGACGAAGGGTTGTAGTTATGGTCGCTTCCGAAAGCATGACGATCGCCTACGCAAACTACTGGGTGTTTGTTGTTTTGATGCTGATCGGCCTTTACGCCGTTATTGCCAAAAAAAACCTGACCAAAAGGGTGATCGGCCTCAACATCCTCCAGACGGCTGTTATCCTGTTTTACATCTCCATCGGTGTCAAGCAGAAAGCCACCATTCCGATCATCGTGCACGGCCATGAGGCGTCCCACGCGGCGATTGATGCCAGCGGCTACATCAATCCCCTGCCCCATGTACTGATGCTCACCGCCATCGTGGTAGCCGTTGCCACGTTGGGAGTGGCCTTGGCACTGATCATCAAAATCTATCAGCAATACGGCACGCTGGAGGAAGACGAGATTTTGGAAAAATGCCGTAAGGCCAATGAGCAGATCTAACGTTTCGAACGGTAGCGCGGCCGCCCCTTAAAAAGATGGAAACAGTAAATTCATCCGGACAAAGCGGAGGTCGCGTATGATAACCAGGGCAACCTTGAAAGACATGGTCATGCTGGGATACCTAACCGATGAAATGCTTGGTCAACTGATTCCCATCACCGAAATGCATCAGTTCGAAGAGCAAGAATTCGTCTTTCATCAGGGTGACGAGGCCGACCGTTTTTACTTCGTACTGCAGGGCAAGGTCCTTTTAGAACAGCGTATATCGCCTAACATCTCCATTACTCTCAGTGCCATCAATCCTCGCTATTCTTTTGGTTGGTCTGCCTTGTTGGACAGCGAAACCTACACCACCGACGCCCTCTGCGCCGAACCCTGTCAGCTGCTGTCTTTCCGATCGATGAAAATAAAAACGCTTTTCGAGCAAAACCACTCCTTGGGCTTCATCATGAGCCAGCGGCTTTTGCGCGTTATCCAGAAACGATACCAAGTCCGAACCGAGCAATTCATAAAAGTCATCCGGCATCATCCCGATCTGGGAAGCCTGATATAGACAGTACCTGTCCACCAATCTGCAATTAGGATTGAGTGCTTTTTGATGTTGAAAATGCGCGAACTGTTATTTTCCTCAAAGTAAATAGAATCGAGCACTTGCGCTAAGGCATCGTTCCCTTGCCACACAAACAAGCGCGCGCACTCATGCTGCAATTGGGGAAAAGACCAATTTTGAATGGAATTTAGCACCATACCCTCTGCTTGGCATGCCCGCTCCCGGAAGGATTGATAGTGGATCAATTTCCGGCCATTATCGTCAT
The DNA here is from genome assembly GCA_039768375.1 of Desulfobacterales bacterium. Classification (GTDB taxonomy): domain Bacteria; phylum Desulfobacterota; class Desulfobacteria; order Desulfobacterales; family SG8-13; genus JARFQH01. The sequence continues at coordinate 4,680 of JBDNAO010000369.1, forward strand.
CGCACCACTGATCGCCACCTTTTTTGTTTTCTTTTTAGGCTGGCAGAACCAGCGTCTGGCCTTTCCCTTGGCCTTGGTTGGCCTTTCGGTTTGCGTGCTTGCCGCCACGGTTGCTGTGATCGCCGTGGTGCAACAAGGACCGGTTCAATATCGCCTTGGCGGGTGGCCCCCACCCTGGGGAATCGAATACCGGGTCGATCATCTCAGCGCTTTCATGCTGATCCTGATTTCTCTAATCGGCTGGATTTCGGCCGTCTATGCTAAAAAAAGCGTTGAACGAGAACTGCCGGAAAAGGTATCCTTGTTCTGGAGCCTTTATATGCTGTTGATCACGGGTCTACTGGGAATCGCCATCACCGGTGACATGTTCAACCTCTTCGTTCTCCTGGAGGTCGCCTCTCTAACCGGTTACGCGCTTGTGGCCATCGGCAGCGGCAATGCGCCATTCGCCAGCTTTCGGTACCTCATCATCGGGACGATCGGTACCTCCTTCTATCTATTGGGAGTCGGTTTCCTTTATATCGTCACCGGTTCGCTGAACATGGAGGATTTGCGTCTGCTTCTGCCACCGATCTACGGTTCGCGGGTCGTCCAGGCCGCCTTTGTCTTCATCTTCATCGGATTTTCCGTCAAAATCGCCCTGTTTCCGCTGCACAGTTGGCAACCGGATGCCTACACCTACGCTCCTTCTGCCGTCAGCGTCATCATTTCCACCGCTGCGGCCAAAACCTTCGTCTATGCCCTGATCCGCACCATTTTCTCGGTCTTCACGCTTGACTTTATTACCGCTATCCTTCCGGTGTTCGGCATCATTTGCTGGGTAGCGGCAGTGGCCATGATCGTCGGCTCCATCTTCGCCATCGCGCAGTATGACCTCAAGCGCATGCTGGCCTATTCCAGCATAGCCAATGTCGGCTATATCGTGCTGGCCGTTGGCCTGGCTCCTTCGACGTCCCTTGGATTGTCACCGGCCGTGATGCACATTGCGAACCATGCAGTGATTAAGGGGTGCATGTTCATGACCGCTTGCGGTTTCATTTACAAATACGGCCTGAAGGACATCCGCAATTTTACCGGACTCGGACGGCGCATGCCCTATACGTCGCTGGCCCTGATCCTCGCCTCCCTGGCGATGATCGGAATGCCGCCCGGAGCCGGATTCGTCACCAAATGGTATCTGATCAGGGCGGCGTTGGAGGCCCACAGCTACGTGTTCGTGTTTGTCATCTTCGTCAGCACCCTATTGATGATCGTTTATTTCTGGCGGGTTGTCGAGATCATGTACATCCGCACTGAAAGGGCATCTGCCGATGAACCGGCTGCCATCGGAAACGAAGAAATGCCGGCCAGCATGCTCGTTCCCGGTTTGCTGCTGGGGGTTTTGTCATTCGTGCTGGGTATTGTTTGGATGTCAGGGGTCCTCAACCCCGTGCTTGCGGCAATCAACCGCGGTTTCGGACTGGGAGGCGGGCCATGAGCAACGGCATTTACCCCTCCGGCCGACCACTGATGGCACTCGCTTTCCCGCTGGCATGCGCCTTCCTGGTCTATTTGTTCCGCCATCGGCCCAATTTAAGGGAAGGCTGCACCTTGACCGCCGCCATCGGGCAGTTTGTCGTGGTTATGTCCATGGCCCCAGTCCTCTTGGATGGTCGTATTATCGTCTGTCACATCATCACGATCGCCGAGGGCTTGGACATCGGATACCGGGTCGATGCTTTCGGGTTGATTTTCGCCATCACCTCCTCATTCCTCTGGATTCTGGTTTCAATATATTCCATCGGCTATATGCGGGCACTGGAAGAGCATGCCCAGACCCGCTACTATTTTATGTTCGCCCTGGCGATACTTTCAGCCGTCAGTATTGCGTTTTCCGCTAACCTGATAACATTCTATATTTTCTACGAAGCCCTGACACTTTCCACCTACTGGCTCGTGGCGCACCACGAAGACGAGGAAGCGTTTGCCGCTACCCGTAAATATCTCACATACCTGCTCACTTCAGGCTGGTTTTTGTTTGCCGCAGTAGCCCTGACTTATGCGCTCACCGGAACGACAGCCTTCAGATCGGGGGGCATTCTCACCATCGATTCGGCCTCCGGTGCAACCCTGATCTTTTTATTCGCCCTGTTTGCTTTAGGTCTGCTGAAGGCCGCCTGGATACCGTTTCACTCCTGGTTGCCGGCGGCCATGGTGGCTCCGACGCCGGTCAGCGCCCTTTTGCATGCTGTAGCGGTGGTCAAAGCCGGTGTGTTCGGCTTCGTTCGCATCGTGGGCTACGTTTTCGGCGTCGATCTCATGGCAGCCCTGGGTTTAGGCTTGATGCTCGGCGCCGTGGCTTCTTTCACCATGATCGTGGGGTCCTTTTTCGCCATCGGCGAGGATAATCTAAAACGACGCCTAGCCTATTCCACCATCAGTCAGCTCTCCTACATCCTATTCGGCGCAGCCCTTTTGAGTCCTTACGGGATCAAAGGCGCCATGGTGCATATTCCTTTTCACGGATTTATGAAGATCACCCTCTTCCTATGTGCCGGAGCCGTCATGGCCATCAGCGGCAAAAAGCTGATCAGCCAGCTATCCGGCATCGGACGGCAGATGCCTATTACTATGTTCGCATTCGGCGTCGGTGCGGCAGGTATGTGCGGTATACCGCCGATAGTGGGGTTCACCAGCAAATGGTTCCTGTGCCTCGGTAGCGTCCAGTCTGGCCATCTTGTTTTCCTGGGAGTCGTTCTCATCAGTTCGTTGCTGGATGTGATCTATTTTTTTCCGATCGTGAAAACGGCCTTTTTCGATCGTTCGGAGGTCGAGGAGGGAGGTGGTGTCTCTCAGGCAATCCGGAGTGAAACCGCACAGCCGCTGTTTCTCTTCATGGTGGTCCCGCTGGCAATCACCGCCGTGTTTTCGATCGTCTTCTACCTTTTCCCCGGTACCTTTTTCATTCTGGACCTGGCTGATCTGGCGGTTAACAATCTTTACCGATAACAATGGAGCTCTGATTATGGGACAAGTCGTTCGAGAGGGAGAAGAAATTGTCTACCGTCAGATGGACGGTGAAATTACCGCTTGGCTGACCGGTTTTGAGGAAAAAATGGAACTGGTCCACGAGGGTTCACCCAAATACAAGCATATCTTTCAACTCTTGGTCGCCACCGGCCTGGTCTATTTGATATTTATTTTCATATTTTACTAGAAGGTGATCGCCATGAGGCCAAATAAGGAGCTAAATTTTTTAGATTCTGCAGAAAACCGCATGCGGGTGCGTAAATATTTTTACGTCTCTCTGGTTATTTTGCTGGTCTTGGACCTCTTCATCCCCAAGCATGGGCACTTTGCTTGGGAAAACGCACCGAGCTTTTACGCCGTCTACGGTTTCGTTGCGTGTGTCAGCCTGATTTTCGTGGCCAAGCTCTTACGCCTGCTGGTCAAGCGGAAGGAAGATTACTATGACTAGTGCGCTTCCGCCAGGCCTCATCTTTCTTGCCGGATCCGTATTCGTCCCCCTTCTCAAAGGGCGGTTCAAGTCTGTTTATCTGCTGATTATACCGGTGGTTGCCGGCCTCGACCTGCTGTTTTTACCCGAAGGTTCGAGCTGGAGTATCATGTTTTTAGACTACCCGCTCATTTTCTGCCGGGTCGATCGACTCAGCCTGGCCTTCGGCTACGTATTCGTTCTCATATCCTTCATCGGCCTGGTATACGCGCTGCACCTCGAGGACGACCTTCAACACATGGCGGCCCTGTGCTACGCCGGCGGCGCTCTGGGCGTGACCTTTGCCGGCGATCTTTTCTCGCTGTATCTTTTTTGGGAAATAATGGCCCTGGCCTCGGTAGTGCTGGTCCTGGCACGCAGAACCCATGACGCCCGCCTGGCGGCCTTTCGCTATTTCATGTGGCATTTCTTTGGCGGTATCTGCCTGTTGGCGGGAATTATTCTGTATGTCATAACGCGGGGCACTACCGAATTCGATCTCATCGGCCTGAACGATCCGGCCTCGGCATTGATTTTCGTGGGATTCTGCCTCAATGCCGCGGTTTTCCCTCTGCATGCCTGGCTGCCGGATGCCTATCCGCGGGCCACCGTTACCGGTGCGGTTTTCATGAGCGCCCTGACCACCAAAAGCGCCGTGTATATCCTGGCGCGTACCTTTCCAGGGAATGACATCCTCCTCTGGGCCGGGGCGTTTATGACCTGTTTTCCGATTTTTTATGCCGTCATTGCCAATGACATGCGCCGCGTGCTGGCCTATAGCCTGATCAACCAGGTGGGATTCATGGTCTGCGGAATCGGTATCGGTAGCGCGTTGGCGATAAACGGTGTGGTCGCCCATGCCTTTTGCCACATTATTTACAAGGCTCTGCTGTTCATGTCCACGGGCGCAGTTCTGCATATGACCGGCAAAATCAGAGCTACCGATCTCGGTGGGCTTTACAAAACCATGCCGTATACGGCGGCATGCTGCATCGTCGGGGCCGCTTCCATTTCTGCTTTTCCGTTGTTCAGCGGCTTCGTCAGCAAATCTTTGACCGTGGCAGCCGTCGCCGAAGCCCATCAGGTGGTCGTGTGGCTGATGCTGCTTTTTGCCTCAGCCGGTGTTTTCCATCATGCCGGCATCAAGGTGCCCTTTTTCGTATTTTTCGGCCATGACTCGGGCATCCGCAGCAAAGAGCCGCCGCCGAATATGTGCATCGCCATGGGTATGGCCGCCTTCATTTGCATATTCCTGGGGATTTACCCGGCTCCGCTCTATGCCATCTTGCCGTTTCCGGTCGACTTCGTGCCGTACACGGCCTTTCACGTGGTGGGTATGCTGCAGCTGCTCATGTTCGGGGCCCTGGCTTTCACGATCCTGGTCCTGTCGGGCTACTACCCGCCGGAGCTCCGAGCCGTGAATCTGGACACCGATTGGCTTGTACGGCTTCCGGGGCGGGCGTTCATCAGCTTCTGTCACCAGCCTCTTCAAACCATTCGCAGAAGCATAGAAGGATGGGTCCGGGTCCTTGTCGCCGGGTTCAAAGCGTTTCCTTCTCTCTCGGCAACTACCGAAAAGGGCTTGGACTGGGTTTTTCACACGTTATTGGTGGCCCTGCCGGAAGGGCTCCTGCGCGTCATTCGTCCTCTGAAAACGGAACGCAACGAACTGGCATGGAACGTCATGTACATACTGGT
>JBDNAO010000370.1:0-5034 GCA_039768375.1 Desulfobacterales bacterium
GACTTTCTGCGGCTGGGCGGCAGAATCTGTTTCGAGGATCTGACCAGTTCGCTCATCCGGGGTCTTCTGAAGTGCTCCATTCCGATATTAACGGGACTGTCGGCCACTTTTCTCTATCGGACAGCCCGGGAAACGGCGCGCGGAAAGAAATTGGTCTATGACGACATCCAGGGCGAGCCGACCGGCCACTTCGTCGTACTGTGCGGATACGACATGCAGAACCGCACCGCCTTGGTGGCCGATCCCCTGCTGCCCAATCCGATCAGTGCCTCCCCGATCTACACGGTTCGTCTGAATCGTCTGATCTGCGCCAGCAAACGGTGGATCTACTGACCGCATCGACACACCTTTTTTCGAGCCTCTGAGGCACCAATCGACGTCACTTACCTCCGAACAACGGGTCCGTATACCTCAGAGTCTGGGTAATTTGACCCGTTTTCGCTGAGCTATTTTGCTCATACATCCGGTTTAGTCGCACCGTCAGCAAACCAACCTATCTTTCTATCTATCTGATATTAATACTTTATTGTATATTTTCAGTGTTTGGTACGACTCTTGAAGGGGTGTTTGAAGACCATTTCGGCCGTCTATTGATCCCGGCCGACAATGCTACGACCCTCGAAGAGTCATCATTCGGGAGGAGGATGAAGTGAAAAACGATTTGAAAAAAGTGTTGATCAGGAAAATCGAAGAGATGAACTGCCTTGACCGAATGGAGCTTCTCAACAAATATACCGCATTTGCCGAAGACACCTACTGCCATTTCTCGAAAGACAAGATCAGCGCCGTGATCAGCAAGATTGTTCTTTACAAATTCGACCGGGAGGCCTTGATCGGTGGTCTGAAGAGAGGGGAGCCGATCGTCGACTGCCCCGGCTATCGGTTGGCCGATTTTTTAATAGCCGAGTTGGATTGGATTTAAATAGACGACAGGACGGTAGGTCCCTTATTTTCAGCGGGACTTCCTCTTTCGGTTTAACTTTTGAAACCGCACCAAGCTTCTTGTCTGTTCCCCATCGAAGTCATTACCCTGCCTCTGGTAAAGAATTTCTTTAACTGATCGGTTCCAGGTTCAGAGTTCACGGTTCAAGGGTTATAAAATGCTGATTTCCGGGATTCTATACTCCATTTTTTGGATTGGCCGTTTTCACCCATTGGGTGAAACAAGGAACTCGACCCAATCGACGCGTCATACGATTGTCAGGGACCAGTTATGGCACTTAGTACGAAAATAGGGTAGGCACCTCCGCCCGGATGAACGGTTTCGAAAGACGGCTGAAACTCGCCGCCAACGGGCTTTAAGACCGGACCAGGCCCGTCTTCAAATAGGGGGTTCGGGTTTGTATTCCCAAATTTATGCATTTTACGCGGTATCGACATTGGGTCCGGTCTAAGACCCCGGCGACTCAGACAGTCAGCCGCTTTTCGCAACCATTCATTCGGACTCCGGCGCGTCACTTTGATCCATTGATGGACAAGACCGGCTCAATCCCGCCGCGGGACTAAACGGGCTCAACCGACCTAACCGACTCAACTGCCTTAGTAATATTCCTCGTATGCCAGCTCTTTAACGGTTATCTTGTTCTTGAACAGGTTGTAGGCCCAGGCCTGGTAGAGCAGAACGATCGGCACGAAGATCAGGGCCACCACCAGCATGATTTTCAGCGTCAGCGGGCTGGAGGAGGCGTTGAAGGCCGTCAGGCTGTAGGCCGGGTCGATCGTGGACGGAAACATGTTGGGAAACAGCCCGATGACGCCGTAGAATGTGGCCCCGATAATGGTCAACGCCGAGGAGAACCAGGCCCTGAAATACGCCCGGCGGGCCAAATAGACCCGGGTGGCCAGGAGGGCCGCGACCGTTACCAGGATGACGACGAAGAGCAGTGGATGGGCCAGGTAATTGGCGTACAGGTTGGTGGAAACCGCGCTGTTCACCAGGAAGATCACCGCCACGATCAACAGCACCGGCCAGAGCAGCTTGCCGGTGGCGACGGCACGGTCGTGCAGGGCACCGTCGGACTTGATCGAGAGCCAGATGGCGCCGTGGATCAGAAAAAGCAGGACAAACAGGATTCCGCCGAGGAGCCCGTAGGGGTTGAGCAGGGTCAGCAGCGTGCCCTGGTAGATGCCGTCGGCATCGATCGGCAGGCCGCGGAAAATGTTGGCAAAGGCGACCCCGAAGAGCAGCGCCGGCAGGAAGCTGCCCACAAAGATGCAGACGTCCCAGAGCCGGCGCCCGCCGGTCGAGGTCATTTTCTTGCGAAACTCGAAGGCCACGCCCCGAATGATCAGGGCAAAAAGGATGAGCATCAGGGCCGAATAGAGCGAGGAGAACATTACGGCATAGAGGGTGGGAAATGCCGCAAAGGTGACACCGCCTGCGGTCAGCAGCCAGACCTGGTTGCCGTCCCACAGCGGGCCCATGGCGTTGATCATCACGCGTTTGTCGTTTTCGGATTTTCCCAGAAACGGGTAGAGCGTGCCGATACCCAGATCGAAGCCGTCGGTGATGAAGAAGACGGCCCACAGCAGCCCCCAGACGAAAAACCAGGTCGATTGAAGCTCCATTTTAACCTCCAGAATTGTGTATTTGATCGGTTGCCTTGTTTGCTTGCGGCAATTTTAAAAAGGGTCTCGTTTCGGCGCCATAGTGGCCTGTTTCCGGAGCGAAAACCAACCCGCTTCGCCCAGCCGGCCGTGGACGGAAACACTTTTAAGCTGTTGCCCCTTCCAGCGCTGTCCGAGCGGCGGCATCAGACTCCTCCACCGGCCCTTTTTTGGCATTCTGGGCCAGCAGGTAGAAGTCGACGGCACCCAGCAGCCCGTAGACCAGGGTGAAGCCCAGCAGGCTCACCACTACCTGGGAGGTTGCGATTGGCGACACCCCGTCGGCCGTGCCCATCAGGCGATAGACGATCCAGGGCTGGCGGCCGATTTCCGTCACGATCCATCCCAGCTGGATCGCCAGGTAGGGCAGGGGAATCGACCAGAGCATCAGTTTCAGGTAGCCGGGGCTCTCCAGCAACCGGTTGCGCTTTAACAGCCCGATCGCGGTCATGAGGATGAAATACATGCCGAGGGCCACCATGAGCCGGAAGGAGAGAAAGACCGGCAGCACCGGGGGACGTTCGTCCTTGGGAAAATCCTTGAGACCTTTGACCTCGGCGTTGAAGTCGTGGTAGCCGAGGAAGCTCAGGACGCCCGGAATCGATCCGAATTGGAAGGCGTTGCGTTCGTTTTGCGGATCCGGAATCGCGAAAAGGTGGATTGGGGCCCGGGTGGTGGTCTCCCAGTGCGCTTCCATGGCGGCCAGCTTTTCCGGCTGCATCCGGGTCACCTCGACGGCATGCTTGTCGCCTTCCACGGCGATAAAAATCGAGAACACGAAGGCGAATACCAGGCCGATCTTAAAAGAGCGCGTGAAAAAATCAATGTGCTGATTTTTAAGCAGGTGATAGGCGCTGATACCCATCACGAAGAAACCGGCCAGAATGTATGCGGCCGGCAGGGTGTGCAGAATCGTCAGGATACCGAAGGAATTGAAGACCACTGCCGCAAAATCGGTCAGCTCCGCGCGGCCGTTGCGGATGGCGTATCCCACCGGGTGCTGCATCCAACCGTTGGCGGTCAGGATCCAGATGGCCGAGAGATTGGTGGCAAATGCCACCAACCACATGACTGTTGCGTGGGCCCGCTTCGACAGTTTGCGCCAACCGAAGATCCAGACACCCACCAGAGTCGATTCAAGAAAAAAGGCCGCCGTGGCTTCGATCGCCAGCAGGGAACCGAAAATATCGCCGACGTAGGCGGAGTAACGCGACCAATTCGTGCCGAACTGAAACTCGAGGGTGATGCCGGTCACGACCCCCAGGGCAAAGTTGATCAAAAACAGTTTGCCCCAGAATTTGGTCATCCTCAGGTAGGTTTCATCGCCGGTGCGCACGTATCGGGTTTCCATGTACGCCACCAGAATCGAGAGACCCAGTGTCAGCGGGACAAAGAGGAAGTGAAACATCGTGGTCGCGGCAAACTGCAGTCTGGATAAGAACAGAACGTCCATCTCGCCTTCTCCTTCTTCATTTTAAGCTGAACTGATCGGTTCCAAGTTCAGGGTTCAAAGGTTATAAAATGCTGATTTTCGAAGCTTTATACTCCATTGTTTGGATTGGCCGCTTCATTGACCGTGGAGGCCATGAGCGTTTAACGGGGAACCGCGAATCCCGCTTAGGCGGGAAACCGCTCAACATAGGTCTTACTTTCCCATGGAATCCGTCCGGATGAGCGCTTCCGCCTGGCAGCTGTCCTGCAGCATCCCGGCAAAAGTGGCTTCCTTGAGGGTAGCCCTGAGCTGCGAACGGGCCTTTTCCCAGACCAGATGCACGGCGCAGGCGTTCGAGCGGTTGCACGAGGCCGGCCGCATGACGCAGTCGTTCAAAAAGATCTCGCCGACCACGGCCTCGACCACATCGAGCAGCGTCAGCTTCTGAGGCGGCACAACCAGGCGATACCCGCCTTTGGCCCCCTGGACGATGTCGATAAAACCGGCCCGACTGAGCTGTTGGGCGATCTTGCCGAGAAACTGTTCGGGAATGTCCATGGTCCGGGCAATTTCCTTGCGCATGGCCAACTCACCAGTTCCCAGGGATGCCAGATAGAGCATGCAACGCACCGCATATTCACCCGCCCGGGTCAATCGCACCGGTTTCTCCTCATTAAAAATGGATTAATAAGATTCTTTTTATCCGGTATTATACCCTAAACTTCCTGTCAACGGTTTTTTTTATCGATGAGGGAGATTTTTTTCTGCTTCCACTTAATCGGTCGCACAATAGCCTTTGGACCAGCAGATAGCACCGTTCACTCATGTGCGTGAACGATTGATAAATCACACAAACTTTGTAACTGATAAGAAATTTTATATTATAAAACCGGTGTGTTTATTTGGCGCTGCAGACTGGTAAGACCCGGCTAGAACCTGAGAAGGACTTCCGGAGCCAAAACACTTCGCCGTATGTGAAATTGAAGCGGGCAGCC
>JBDNAO010000371.1:0-2652 GCA_039768375.1 Desulfobacterales bacterium
AGAATCAGTGACAAACCGAGCGCTGTCATCCCGAAAGCCAGTCGTATGAGAATCGGATAATAGATCAGCGCGTGGATGAGCCACCGGGCCGGAGACAAACGAAAAAGCCGTCTCAGAAAAAACACTTCTGTGACCATCTTGACCATCAGATCTGAAAAACCGACACGAAACATGCGGCCGCTCACTCTGCCGACGCCTCCCGAAAAAAAGATGACGCACACGCCACATATACCCACGACAAAGACCAACAAAGACAAAAGGGTTGTTCGGTCTCCAATGGAAAACGTGGCGGCATGGCAAGGCATACACAGAATGCTTTTCGCAGGCAGTATCATGGATGATGCGCCCAAGGCGTTGCCCTTAAAATGACATTTTTGGCAGAGGGAATCCCCCCTTTCTGCAACCATTTGATGTGGCGACAATTTTCGTCCCGAGAGTATGTTTCCGCTGAAGATCACCAACCCTGTTTCAGGTTCTGCGACTGGGATGCCGTCTTTCTGATGGCATGCTTCACAAGCTACCCGTGTGTGGGCGTCGTGAATGACCTTTTCATCGTGTGGCGCATGGCATTGACGACAATTGACAGCCGCCAGCGCATCATGCTCCTCCTCAACCGCCTGAGCGTGACATGCCAGGCACTGAACGTCCTTATGGACCGAGGCCGCATGATCATCCGCCGGTTCTTCGTGGCACTCCGCGCATTGGGAATTGGTGTAACCGTCCCCCGGAATGGTTTGTGCCGCGATCGCCGCCGGGTTCCCAATGAGAATGGCCAGAACGACAATCTGGATGATGGTTGCTTTCATTTCTAAAAATCGGGACATGGGTATCCACTTCTTAAAACAGCTCGCCACCGCTTTTTCCGCCCAGTCCCGGGTGGCCGTCAAAACGAACCACGCCGATGGCTGTCTTGCCGGCGCCAGCATCGACGATTCGGGCCGTGCCCTTGTTTCCGAAACCGCCGCACGGCTCAATGGCCTCTATCCCTTCGTCGACCAGTTTGAGGTCCACCGCTTCGGCTTCCTTATAGTTGCCCGCCGCAACCGCGGTCAACTCGACTTGCGGCGTGACCACAGTTTGCCGGTCTTTTTGTGGATCAACCTCCGGGGTCAGAAAAATAAACGCTGCTTTTAGATATCCTTCCCTTCCATTTTGAGTATATTTACGGCAGCCGCCCTAAGCGGAAGGCGGAGCGGCCGGATACCACTCTTCCGGCTCAGGCAAAACGAAATCTTCGGGGATGTCGAAGATTTCGAAGGTAGTCGTGGTGTCCGGCTCGGTCTCGAAGTAGGCCCATGGAACCTTACCTTCCCAGATCCCCGATTGGATCAGCTCGTATCCATGGTCTTCGAAGGCCTTGATGCGGTCTTCCCACGGGATGTTGTTGCAGCCGAAGGCGACGTGGTGAACGCCCTCATCGTGCTTCTGAAGGAATTCCTCGTAGATGTTCGGCCCCGTCAATGGCTGCACAATCTCCCACATCATCGAGCCTGAGAAAGCAATCGCCAGTCTCATGGACAAGCTGGCCGGTTTGCCCCGATAGGTGAGTTCCTGCACGTTGTCAGGTCCGAAAGTGTAGACACGCCAGGGCCCGATACCGGTTCGCACCAGACCTTCCATGGTGCGGTGCAGGTCGCGCGATACCACGCAGATTTGAATGTTGTCTCCAAGGAAACTGTTGCTCAGTGTGTTTTCACCAGTGACGGTGGGCAGATTTGTCATGACTGTTCCTCCTTTTTGAAAGATTGCATGAGGTCGGCATTAAATCGTACTCTTGACCATCCCGCCATCCACATTGATGGCCTGACCGGTAATGAATTTAGCCCTGTCCGAGGCCAGAAAAGCCACCAGATTGGCGACATCCTCCGAGTCGCCGTGATGTCCCAAGGGGTTGTTCTGTTCAGCGAACCATTCAATGGCCTCCTGGCCTGACATGTTCAGCATCTGTCCCAGTTGTTCTCCCAATTGGCCGGGGCCCTCCCAGAGAGGTGTGCGGATCGGCCCAGGGCTCCCAGTGATAGATCCATTGAAAACCTCCCATCAGTTGAACTTATCGTTATTCAATCGATCCACCCGGTTTTGGAATGTTAACGGCTTTTTGTCATACGCCGGTGCGAGGATTTTATGGTGCATGGCAAATGCCATGGTCCGCTCAACATCCACAACCAAAGGGCCAGATGCCGAAAGACGAATGGTCGCCTTCTGATCCCTTTTGATTTCCACTTCCCGCTCGCCATCCAGAGCGACCACAGAAGGCTTGAAGATGATATCGACTTCTTCACCCGGTGCCATCACCTTCATATTTTCAACATACACGGTTTCAACGATCCCGGGGGCGATGGGCGCCGTAATCGGCTGTCCATTTTTTCCTAATTTCAGATGCATACCGAAAGGCTCTTCAGGAGCGATGATGCGGATCATACCGCCAATCGAAGAAAAACCGATACTTGCCGGTCTGGCGCGATTTAAAAACACCTGTCTGATTTTATCCATTTTCCAGACCGCGCGTGATCCGATGAAAATATCATCACAAATCACTGCATCGACAATGGCAATATCGACGGGCTGTCCTTCGACGAGGACTTCAAGCCGGGTGGAAGTAAAAGTTCCTTCTTTGCAGGAAACTTTTCCGGTGGCGATCAGGCCGGCGGC
>JBDNAO010000372.1:0-6791 GCA_039768375.1 Desulfobacterales bacterium
CTAATCTAAGTCGATGTCCTTCTGCAAGGCCTCGATCTCGTCCAATATTGTTGCGATGCGCAGTCCGAAGTCGGTGAGATTATATTCCACCCGCGGGGGTATTTCGGCAAAGGAGTGTTTAACCAAAATGCCGAAACGTACCATTTTGTTCAATCGTTCATTGAGCACCTTGGTGCTCAACCCGCCAACGGATCGCGTCAACGCGCCTGGCCGACAAACTCCTTTGCGAATAACGGCCAGGATTTGCAGGGACCATTTGCAACCCAGGATGTCTTCCAGGATACGGGCCACATTTTTTTCCGATTTTTTTGGGGCAAGTACTTTCATAGTTTCTACTAAAAAGTACGTAGGATACCGTAAGGTGCCTACTTGTCCAGAGATCAGTTGAGATTACATTCTTAAAGACCAACGGACCGATCGAATCTATCCGGCCCGACCAAAGGCGACTCATAAATCATTCAACATCCAATAACGCATGGGCTGGATGGTTCATCCCATTCCCCCATCAATACCATAGGAGGAATAATCATGAAAGTGGTTCCCAAATGGTTCACAACGGCCCTGGTTCTGGCTTGGCTGACGGTAGCCTTGCCTGCATTCGGGCAGACGCTGGACACCGCAGCGATCGACAGCCTGAATACCGCGGACATGGAGTTAACCGAAGCCTCGGTTATCTCCATTGACAACTTGCAACTTCTGGTCTTTGAAATAAAGGTCCGCGGCAACGCAGGTCGAACCGTTCCCGCCAAGCGCGGCCAGTTGGACGGTGCACCGGTGCTCGGTTATGTTTTACCCACAACCCTGAATTCGGAGGATGTCGGGTACAACGCCGTTGACGGAATCGTCGCCCTTGCCGTCACATCGCATCCGGATTTTGACGACACGCCCCTGTGGGACGAAAACAATGATCGGGACACCAATAACGACGGCGTGGTGTTTCATAGCCACTGGGTGGTGTTGGTCAAGGACACCCGCGTTCCGGGCGGTTTGTCCGTTCGGGCGCTGGATAAAACCAATCCGACGGTACGGGTGCCGGCCACCCATCCGGACATGCCCATTTATCTGGACTCGCCCGGATTTGCAGTCGTGCTGATCAAGGATTCACTCAAAGTGCTGGTGCCTGCCCAGCGCGTCAACTTCAAGACCGACTTTCGATTTGACGCGGTCAGCGCATACATGGAAGTCGACACCTCCGGTAAGGGCCCCATGCTGGGCGTGTACCGGGTCTATCACGTAAAATCCGGAGACCTGAGCCTCCCATTCCGAGTCAGACCTGAATGATAAGGGCCCGGTCTCGGCCACTGGCGAACGTCAGTCAAACAGATTCGAGTTTTTCGAGCGATAAGGCGTGAATCAACCTTCACCACAGGCAATAGGCAGGTCCCGTGAGACCCTGCCTATTGCCTTCATTTATTTCGCCGGTAAACCGTATCGATTTGACAGAACCGTTTGGACGATTAGGTTGTGCTTGATATTGTGATCAAGGAGGTAAGCGACTATGACATCAGCTAAAAAAAGAACGGCGCTGGTAACCGGTGCAAACAAGGGAATCGGGCTGGCGATTGCCCGTCAGCTGGCGCAAAGAGATATCAAGGTTCTCATTGGGGCTCGGGACCAGGATAAAGGAATTGCGGCCCGCAAGCAGCTGCAGTTGGAGGGACTGGACGCCTATTTCATCCTGATTGACGTGACCCGGGCGATATCCATAGAGGCTGCCATCGGAAAAATCAAGGATGACTTCAGGTGCCTCGACATCCTGGTCAACAATGCCGGCATCATGATCGATACGCAGTCGGGTATCCTCGAGCTCGACCGCGCCGTTTTTCACAATACCCTCACAACCAATGTCTTCGGCCCTCTCTTGCTGGCCCAGGCCTGCATCCCGCTTATGAAGGCCAACGGATACGGCCGCATCGTCAATATGGCCAGCATCCTGGGTTCGTTGAACGACATGAGCAACCCGGACAGTCCTTACGACGCTGTGCTCTCTCCCGCCTACCGCCTGTCGAAGACCCTGCTGAACGGCATTACGGTCCTGCTGGCCAATGCGTTGCGCGGTACGAACATCCTGGTCAATTCGGCCTGCCCGGGGTGGGTGCGCACCGACATGGGCGGCAGCCAGGCCCCGCTGACATCGGAGCAAGGTGCCGACACACCGGTCTGGCTGGCGACCCTGCCCGACGGCGGCCCCACCGGCGGCTTCTTCCGGGAACGGCAGCCGATCCCGTGGTGATGCCGGCTAAAGCCTCCGTGGGTTAGCTTGTGCTATTAGATCAGCACCGGTAAATGATGTAAATCGGCTCACGCCTATGCCTGCCGCACCAACCGCTTTGAGCTTACCGCCAGGCTGGTCTGCCTATCGGAAAAACGCTTCTACATTAAAATTGTTATAGGATATGAGTTTGACGAAACTGCAGATACTGTAAAAGACCGTCACGAAACTTGGCAGTAACCCCATGAGCCCAGAATGCTTAGGGGGATGTAGATTGTCCCCTAAAATCCCTGATGGTATTCATACCAATGGCTGATACCCATAAATATCATGCTCATGACCAACAGCAGGCCCTGGATAGCGGTGAATTGTTTCGCTAAAAGACACCCTACCAGAGTAGCGGCGAATATCGGTGCCCCAATCTTTCCAAGAAAATCCATCCAGAAGCTGTAATGAGAACGATTCATATTTTCCCTCTATTATCGATAGGCTCCATAATATGCTATAGGATTCTAATAAAAAATATGCTGAAACGGTAAAATCAAAGGCCGCCGGATCGGATTTCAGATGCGGGGGGTAAACGGCGACCGCGGCATCCTGTTCAATACAGATTTCCGGTGCCGGCCGGATCGGCAAGTAAGCGTTGACATCGCAGCCTCCGAGAATTTCCGGGGCGGCTGGACCTGCTGCGGTCGGGCGCCACCCTTGTCGTGATCGATGAAATCGGGAAAGGACAAAAAGATGAAAACGATTACCGCATTATTAATCCTGCTTTCGACCATACCGGCTGTCGCCGTCGGTATCGAGACGCTCATTGCGCCAATGGCAGAGCCGCTGCAAGCCGGGCAAAAGACAACGATCGATATATATATTCACAACACGGGCAAGGCAAACGTCGTCGTTGACCTTCCCAATCGATTGACCTGCCTCGTCAAATCCGAAACCAAAACTGTGCAAGTCGCCGCATATCCCAAAACGTCGCTGCCGGGACCATCCGCGACAATCGTGCCGATGGGTTTTTTGAAAGTCCGTTACGTTTTCCTCGTTCCGGACGGCTTTGATGGTCCGGTCCGTCTGGAAATACCGTTTTTCGATGGCGCCTCCCTGCTTTTGTCCCTTAGCGAAGCGCCCTCGCCCCCGGCGGCAAAGAAAACTTCCGGGACCCCTGAAAACGAATCGGAAAAATTGCCCACCCTGGACGATATCCAGATGCTCTACCAACCGTACCTCGTTAATTTAGGGGCCTACAACCCCATGTACTTTCTGGTGGGCACAGATCCGGAAAACAGCAAGTTTCAAGTCAGTTTCAAATATCGATTTTTCAAGCCTGAAAATACCCTGGCCGAAAGACTGCCCTGGGTCTCCGGTTTTCACTTCGCCTACACCCAGACTTCTTTCTGGGATTTAAAATCGGATTCACAACCGTTTGAGGACACCAGCTACAAACCTGAATTCTTCTTAGTTTCGCCGAACATAAAAACTACCGTCCCCGGCAACAGGGGATTCTTTCTGCAAGGCGGTTTCCAGCACGAATCCAACGGCCGGGGCGGAGACCTGTCAAGAAGCACGAATTTCCTGTACCTCAAACCGATGTTCATATTTTACGACTCGAAGAGCAAATTCGGTCTGTATGCGGCTCCCAAGGTCTGGGCTTACGTGGCCAACGCCGACGATACGAATCCGGATTTAAGTGACTACAGGGGCTACTTCGATTTCGAGTTAAAGTTCGGAAAAGCCGACAGTCTTGTACTGAATTCCTACGTCGGCTGGGCCAAAGAAGGCGGATCGCTGCAGCTGGATCTTACCTATCCGCTGGATCGTCTATTCTCCAGTAACTTCGATCTTTATTTTCAGGCCCAATATGTCAACGCACTCGCGGAAAGTCTGCTCGACTACAGACAGCGAACCCGGGCACTCCGCCTGGGCTTTGCCATCGTCAGGTAAATGAAGGCGCTTTGAACACAAAAGATAGTCAAGCGATCACTTACCAATATAATTAGATCTCATTATTTTAGATTTTAAATCTCACAGTTGAAACCGCAAACAATTGAGGGTAAACGCCGTGTTGATTCGACCGTCTCAGGGAACCGACGCACATACAATCTCTCGTATTTACGTGAAGACCTGGCGGGATACCTACCTGAGTGTGATACCATTTGGTTACTTGTTCGGAATGTCGGAATCTCGGCAAGAACAGGCCTTTTTCAATGAACTCAACAGCAGTCAGATCGTCAGTTTTGTGGCTGAAGATGCCGGCAGGGTTGTCGGCTTTATTACCGGTGGTGTCGAAAGAAATAAAGACGATCTTTACAGGGGTGAAATCTACACCCTGTATGTGCTGAAACATTTTCAGCGGCGGGGGATCGGTGGAAAGCTCGTTTCGGCATTGGCGGCACGGCTAAACCAAGACAGCATCTATTCAATGCTGGTTCGGGTCCTCAAACTCAACCCCTACAGGCGATTTTATCAAAAAATAAATGGCATCCTTATCAAGGTCGAGCGTCTGCCCTTTGCCGGGGAAATCATGGATGTGGAAGCCTATGGCTGGCTGGATACGTCCCTCATCTGCCGTTAACCCTCTGTACAGTAAAACAAAAAAACATCCCCACCGGTTTCGCCGCAGTCAGTGAATGATTACCAGGCAGACTGCAGCTGATGGAGTTCGGACTGGCCGTGCCGGCCATCTGGGCTCTGCCCCACTTTCGCGGAACCACCAAAATTAAATCCAATTATTCCTGCTTTGTGGTATAATTATCGCAGTCTTATGGTGAATGATTAATTTTAAAAGGAGAATCGTCATGCGTGGCGCATTGCTTATCGGTCTTACCGTCGTATTGCTGATTATCGGAATCCTGGTCATGAAAAACATGGGCGTCGACAATTCGACCGGTACCACAATGACGCAAGCGGTAAAGCACACGAAAAGAGCGGAAAGCGCTGCCGATAAGGCCAACGAAAGAATTAAAGACTTAAGTAAGCAAGTGTCCGGGGCTAAGTAACCACTCGCTGCAGCCGCAGTTTACGAAAAATTCCGTTTGGAATCTTACAAGCTCCCTACCCTTCCGGTCAGGCGTAAACCCACCCCTCCGCCATATTTTTCACTGCTGTGTTCCGGCCATTTTCAATATCTCTGAGTGCTTTGAGTGTCGCTGCCGCAGCAATCAGGCTGTCCAGAGCATCCCCATTCTGGTTTTGAATAATTGCCGTTCTTGTTTCATATTTTTTAACCACCAATGACTCAACCTTACAAATTTTTTGGAGAATCTTTTTCCGCGCCACTAAAGTCTATGCCGATGACTTGATTACGCACTTTCAGGCACGATCGTCCCCTCGCTTGGCCTCCGCAGCCGGAAAAGCACGCTTGCGGAAAAGGGTGAATCCATGGTCAAATCATGAGATCGAACCAGGCGAAGGAAGGATTTTTACGGAATACAGTTGGGGGGATTCTATGTGAATTCGATTAATCCCTCGCGGATGAGCCGGCCGATCGTCATTTGCTGCGGACACGCTTGTTCGGCGCGGGTATAGTCCAGTTCGACCATTATCCGGCGCGTTTTCTCCGGAATCCGCTGAAACTGATGCGCAGCGCGGCGCCGGTCACCGTAGGTTCTCCCGTACATCAAAAAGCGCATGGCATCGCCGATGGGCACTGGGGCGCTAAGGACCGACTCGCAGATCCGCGTACATCCGGTGCAGTAGTTCGCGCGAGTCAACCGGGCGTGTTGCTGCAGGCTTTGCCGGTCGCCGTCCGAAAGCCGGGTGCGGTTCAGTGCAGCCGAGACATTTTCCATAAGCAGTTTCATGTTCGGCATCTCCGAACAGATGTTGGCGATCCGGCGGTTTTCCCACACGGCCTTGAGTTTGGCCTGGCCGACGGTGAATCCTTTGGCTAAGAACCGATCGGCCATTTCCCGTTCCGCTTCCCCTGCGCTGGGAAAAGTACCGCCGCCCTGGGTTTTCATGGCCGTTAGCCCGATACCGGCTTCTGCGCAGGCATCCACTGCCCGGCGCATCGCTTCGGTGTGCATCAGGCGGTAGTTATAGCTCATCATGATGGCGTCGATCCAACCGAGCCTGGATGCATCCAGCAGACACTGCTCCATGTTGCTGTGGGTGCTGAATCCAAAAAGCCGTATTTTGCCTTCCGACTTTTTCTTTTCGCCCCAGCGGCGTTTGGCGTCGTCCATTTCCTCGATGCGGCCGACACTGTGGACAAAGAAAAGATCGACATATTCGGTGTTCATCCGGCGCAAGGATTCATCCAGATCGGCGCTCATCCCTGCGATGGTCCAGGCATGGGATTTGGTAACCAGAAAGATCATTGGGCGATCCTGGGGAAACGCCGAAAAATACTTTCCGATCCGTGTCTCGCTGTTTCCGCCCATGTACGAACTGGCGGTATCCCAGTAGGTGACGCCCCAGAGGACGGCCTGCCGCAGCATCAGCTGGGGCAGGTGCAGGCTGCCGCCGAAAGACAGGATCGGCACCTCGATCCCGGTGTTGCCGAATGGCCGGGTGGGCACCGGCGTCGGTTCGGCCGCGATAGCCGCAGGGCCGATAGTGGAGATGATTGATCCCA
>JBDNAO010000373.1:0-7393 GCA_039768375.1 Desulfobacterales bacterium
GCATCGGCGCCTTGGATTCCGTCAAAGCCAAAGGAGACGAAAAGTTGGGCGTCGGGATTCTCAGGCGGGCGCTCGCAGAACCACTGCGACAGATCGTTAAAAATGCCGGGACCGAACCCTCGGTCGTCTTGAACACGGTGGCCGGAAACAAAGACGACTTCGGCTACAACGCCGAAACCGGCGAATTCGGAAACCTGTTGGCGGACGGGGTGATCGACCCCACAAAGGTGGTCCGTTTCGCGGTCCAGAACGCCGCATCGGTCGCCGGCCTGATGATCACCACCGAGGCCATGATCACCGAAAAGCCGGAGAAGAAGAAAGCTTCGGCCGCACCGCCGATGGATGACGACATGTACTAATGAGTTGCCGACGCGTCGGCTTTCGCGTATAATATAACCTAACCGGCCGGTGTTGTCCGGGCCAACGGGCGGAGAAAAAACCACACGGTGAACCGTCAGGATCACCGTGTGGTTTTACGACCTCTCGACATGGTCGGGTCATTCGTTAAAATGCCCTCACCCGGGCGGCTTCAAGTGCAAGCTCAAAGCGCACATGGGTACGTGAGGCACATATCTCGTGCGCCGCAACCACAAGGAGAGGCTCTCAAATATCGCAACCGGGCCTTTCAAATTGCAGAAGGACGGATCATGCCGATTTACGAGTATGAGCATCTGGACGCCCCTTGCGAAAGAGGATGGGTTTTTGAGACCAGACAGTCGCTCGAGGAGAGCCCGCTGACCCAATGTCCGGACTGCGGGAAAGCCGTGCGAAAGATCATGTCTCTTAATTTCATCAACACCCCGAAAAGCGACAGTGACCTGCGCAACCTCGGCTTCACGAAACTCGTCAAACGCGACGACGGCGTCTACGAAAACGTCACCCGCCGCGACAACGACAGCCGCTACATGCTGCGCGACCGCCCCGACACCGTCCCCAACCTCAGCAAAACCATCTCCGACTAAGAATGCTCGCCAGCAGAAGCAGCATTTTTTTAAATTGAGGTTCAGGGTTCCCAGTTCCCCGTTCAACCCAGCCGCTGGTCTGAATCTTGAAACCTGAACCTTTGAATCCAGAACCCTTAACCTAATTTATCTTTATCCCCCCAAGTAAGCTTTCTTCACCTCCGGATTTTGCAGCAGCGACTCCGAATCGCCTTCCAGGACCAGATGGCCACTCTCCAGGACGTAGCCGCGCCGGGCGAATTTAAGCGCCATGCGGGCGTTCTGTTCCACCAGCAATATCGTGGTCCCTTCCCCGTTGATATCCTTCAAGGCTTCGAAAACATTGCGCATCAGCAACGGCGCCAGTCCCATGGAAGGCTCGTCCAGCAGCATTATCTGCCGGCCGCTCATGAAAGCCCGCCCGATGGCCAGCATCTGTTGCTCGCCGCCGCTCAGGGTTCCGGCTTTCTGCACCCTGCGCTCTTCCAACCGCTGAAAGATCGCGAACACGCGTTTGATGTCTTTTTCTACGTTTTCCCTGTCCTTGCGGGCGAAGGTGGCCAGTTGTAGATTTTCGAGTACGGTCAGGTTGCCGAAAAGCCGTCTGCCTTCAGGGACGTGCGATATTCCCAGTTCGCTGACCACCTTGTCGGCCGAATATTTCAGCAGGTTTTTATCTTTGAACGTCATGCGGCTCGTTTTGGCGACCGGTACCATACGCGAAATTGCCTTCAAAGTCGTGCTTTTACCGGCTCCGTTGGCACCGATAATAGTGACGATCTCGCCTTCGTCTATCTTGAAGCTGATTCCCTGCAGCGCCTTGATATTCCCATAGGACACCTGCAGATTTTCCACTGATAGCATCAGTCAATTGCCTCCTTGCCCAAGTAAGCATCGATCACTTTCGGGTTGTTCTGGATCTCTTCCGGTGTGCCTTCGGCAATCACCTCGCCGAAAACCAAAGTCTGGATCATTTCGCACAACTCCATCACCATTTTCAGCCGGTGTTCGATTAAAAAAATCGCCAACCCGAATTCTTTATGCACATGACGGATGATTTCCATCATCTGGATCAATTCTTCCGGATTCATTCCGGCGGTCGGTTCATCCAGAAAAAGGATCTTCGGGTCTATCGCCAAGGCCCTAGCCATCTCGACCCTTCTCTGATCCCCATATGGCAAGTTAAGAACATTCTGGTCCGCTAGATCGGAAATTCCCACGAGCTCCAGAAGCCTGTAAGCCTTCTCTTCGGCCTCGGATTCCTGGCGTTTACGTTTGGCTGTTCCGAAGAAGGCACCGATTAAACCGTAGGTCATCCGTGAGTATTGGGCCATGAGCACATGTTCCAGTACACTCATGTGGCGCCACAGAAGCAAGTTCTGGAAGGTCCGGCCAAGACCGACGGAAGCAATCTGATAAGGCTGTAGACCCACCAAATTTTCACCTTCCAGGCGGATGGTGCCTTCCGAAGGTTGGTAAATTCCGGTTATCAAGTTAAAAATGGTCGTCTTGCCGGCCCCGTTGGGACCGATCAGTCCTCTGATCTGGCCCGGTTCAATCCGCAGATCGTAGTCGTGCACGGCCCGCAGCCCGCCAAAATAATGCGTCATTCTCTCTACCTGCAACAACGACATGCTACACCTCATCTCCTGGCCTCTGCCGCGGTCGGATCAGTTTCTTGACATCGAATTCCTTGAAAGCAATCAATCCCGTCGGACGATAGATCATCACGAGAATCAGAAGCAATGGAATAACAATCCATTTGAAGAGTTCAAGTGGTCGTAAAGCTTCACCGAGGAGACTCAGGCTCACGGCGCCGAGAATCGATCCATACACCGAGTTAAGACCGCCGAAGTAAACCATGGCCAGTACTTCGGCGAGCTTTTGAATGCCAAAGGTGCTGGGATTCACGTACCGCAGGACGTGGGCAAACAAACCACCGGCCACACCGGCCCAGAACGCGGCAAACATGAAGGCCACCATCTTGGTGCGGCGCGTGTTGACGGTCATGGCGTTAGCGGCTGTTTCCTCATCCCGTACGGCGTTGAGCGCCTTGCCGAGAATGGAGCGGACAAAGTTGTTGATCACCCAGATACAGACGACGGTCCAGGCAAAGACCGTGGGCAGATTGGCCCAGTTCGGTTGACTGCTGAGACCGCGCGGGCCGCCGACAAATTCCAAGTTTTCGATCAGGCTCTTGACGATGAACAAAAAAGCCAGGGAGATAATCGCCAGGTAATCTCCCCGGGTTCTGAATGAAGGAATGGCGACGATCAACGCCCCCACTGCGGCAACGAGTCCGCCCAGAATGAGACCGAGCGGAAACACGAACGGGCCCAGGAAGGACGGCAACAACGCCTGACCGAACTGGCTGTCGTTGACAAAAAGGGAGACGGTAAAGATCGAAGCGGTATACGCTCCCAGAGCCATGAACCCGGGGTGTGAGCAGGAGAACTCTCCCATATATCCGTTGATCACGTTCAGACTGACGGTGACCATTATGGCAATCAATGTAAACTTAAGGGATATTTCCCGGTAGTCGCTGATTCCGGCCCAGATATGAAAGATAGCGTACAGGAGAACCAAGTGGACCAGCACCGATCCCTGCATCGAATAGTCCATCATTTTTTCCGCCAGCCAGTTGGTCGGTGCGAGGCTCAATCGGGCAACGATGACGATCGGCAGCAGGTATATCAACAGGACGTAAAGCACCGCGCTGGGAAAAAGAACCGGATATTTCAGGATGATCGTGAAACCGAAAAGCGCTGGAATTTTCGACAGGCCCAGGCCCACTGCCAACGGTCCGCCCACGATTTGTTCCAGTAAAACCGCAGCCAGGGCACCGCAAAGCCATCCCAGGACCGGTACCTGAGAATACTGTTGCCGTATTTTATTTTTCAACCCACTTTCAGGGGCAGACAATGCGCTGCTCGCTGCTTCCATTTCATTCCCTTTCTGAAAAACCACCGGCTTCGCTGTGTGCGGCCCCGGTAATTACAGTCTCAACTTGGCGCTGTAGGGCTCGCCGAAGAATCCGTATGGCCTGAAGACCAGAATGAGCAATACGATCGAATACGCGATGAGATCCCGCAGGGTCGACGGAAAGATCATGGCCACGAATATTTCAATGAAACCGAGCATGAAACCGGCCAGGGTCGCTCCCATGATGGACCCTCTTCCGCCCAGAATCGCAGCCACAAAAGCCTTCCAACCGAAAACAATCCCCATGTACGGATCCAGAACCGGATAGGCCAGACCGAATAGGATTCCGGCCAGGGCCGCCAGGGCCGACCCGATGGCGAACGTCATGGCCGCAATGCGATTGATCGACACGCCCATCAACGGCACAACTACATAATCAAACGCCATTGCGCGCATGGCCATCCCCCACCGTGTCTTTGTGATGAACAGATGCAGCGCCAGCATGAAAGAGAGCGAGACAACAACGATGATGATCTTTTTGTTGGTGACAAACACGCCGCCCAGATCATAGGTGACGGTCTCGATCAGGGAGGGGAAGCTGACCCGCTGAGTACCCATACCCCACAGGACGATGGTTTCGAGAATAATGCCGATCATCAGACCGGTAATGGCGGCCGATGCCCGGGGGGCGTCCCGCAAGGGGCGATAGCCCACCCGTTCGACGAACATGCCCAGAAAAGACGTCAGAAACATCGAAAGAAGGATCGTCAGCACCAAAATCAGCCAACCGGGCAAAACAAGCGCCCACTGCGAGGCGAGGACCATCAAACCGGTTGCGACGCCGAACCCGATATAGGCCCCGGTCATGAAGATGTCACCATGGGCGAAGTTGAAGAGCATCAAAATGCTGTACACCATGGAGTAACCCAATGCGATCAACGCGTAGAAACTGCCCCATTGTAGGGCGTTCACAAGATTCTGAAGAAAGAATGCCATCGAGTGTGCTCCTTGGGCCGGTTGAGCCGGTTGGGCCCGTTTAAAAATGTTACCGGTAATTTCTAATACGTTTGTGACGATCCAACTGGTCCGGCTGACCCTACCCTTTCTGAATTGAGCGCCCTAACGGGCTCAACCGGCTAAACGGGTTCAACCGGCTAAACGGGCTCAACGGGCCCAACCGGCTCAGCCCGGCCCAACCGACCTCGCCGACCTGTTCAAAAAGGCGGGCACAGGGAAACCCTGGCCCGCCGATATGGAGGTTGCTGTTTGGCACGGTTGGCTTGTTCGAGAATTGAACAACGCTCGGAACAGGGTACGGTGACGTTATCCGCCACCGTACCGGACGTATTGAGTGGATCTATAGCCAGTCTACGGGCAAACCGATTTGTAGAATTCGAAATCGCCCTTGTCGCTGATCTTGACGATGACCGCACATTTGGTGGGATCGCCGCTGCCGCCGAACGTCATGTTGCCGGTGATGCCCTCGTATTCCTTGATGTTGGCCATGGCATCACGGACGCACTGACGGTCCTTCTTGATGTCGCCGGTGATCGTGCCGCAGTCCTGAATGGCCTTTTGAACCAGTCCAATCGCATCCCAGGTAAGGGCGCCGACATCGTCCGGCACGTAGCCGTACTGCTTCTGGTAACGGTCGATGAACTCCTTGGTCTTGCCGGTGGCGCCGGCCGCGGCATAGTGGGTGCTGAAGAAGAGACCGTAGCAATCCGGACCGCAGAGCTGGACGGTCTCGGCCGATCCCCAGCTGTCGCTGCCCACGATCGGTTTGTTGAAGCCGAGTTGGTGGGCTTGCTGAACGATCAGCGCCACCTCGTTGTAATATTGGGGGGTGAACAGGAACTCGGCGCCGGAGTTGATGATGTTGGTCAACTGCGAGCTGAAATCGGCGTCTTTGGTGGTAAAACTCTCAAAGGCTACTACGGAACCGGGTCCGTTCGCCGCTTCCCAAGCCTTTTTGAAATCCTCGGCCAGACCCTTGGGATAGTCACTGGCAACGTCATAGAGAACCGCCGCCTTGGTGAATCCGAACTCATCCTTTACGAAGTTGGCCACCACCGGCGCCTGGAACGGATCCAGGAAACAGGCCCTGAAGACGAAAGGCCGGTCCGCGGTGGTCTTCGGGTTCGTGGACCAGGGGCTGATCAAGGGAGTGCTGTAATTGTTGGCCACTTCGCCCGCCGGTACGGCCTGTTTTGAAGACTGCGGACCGACGATCATCAGGACCCCGTCTTCGGTGATCATCTTGGTGTTGACCTTGACGGCGGATTCGGCTTTGGATTCGTTGTCTTCGATCACCAGATCGACCTTGTATTTCTTTCCGCCGACATCGAGCCCACCGGCGGCATTGACGTCTTCAAGCCACATTTGGGCCGCGTATTTGGACCCTTCACCGACCTTGGGAATGTCACCGGTAATCGGCGCGTTGACACCGATCTTGATGGATTTCGGCGCCTCGGGCCCGCAGGCCAGGAAGACCACGCCCAGAATCAGGCCACAGACGATACCGACAAAGATGAGTCTTTTTTGCATTTCTACCTCCTTTTATCCTGCTGCACCGGGTTTATATGAAAGAAACCACACCTGTCTGCTCCAGTCAGATCCGGTCTGTTAGCATACGGTTCAGACATAATCAACTATAAATTATTGACAAATTATTCAATTACTTTTATTTGGTTTATAGATTTTATGGACGGTTTGAGGGCCTTGTCGTACCTGGAGAGAAACCAATGAGCAAACCCGTCAAGAAGACCCGCCTTCACGACTGGCACGTCAACCGCGGCGCTAACATGGCGATATTCGGATCCTACGACATGCCGCTGTGGTATCCGAGCGGCGCCAAAGAGGAACACCTCGTGGTCTTGACCCACGCCGGTATTTTCGACACGAGCCACATGAGCGTGATAACGGTCAAGGGGTCCGGGGCGCGAGACCTCCTGCAGGTCTGTTTTTCCAAAAACCTGGCCGCCTGCGTCGGAAAGGATCAAAAGCCACTGACCCCCGGTAGAAGCGTGTACGGCGTCTTCCTGAACGAAGCCGGCGAGGTCATCGACGATGCGATTGTTTTTGAAGCATACGACTCGCTCTTCATGGTGGTGGTCAATGCCGGCATGGGCGGTGTCGTCAGCGCCCACTTGCAGGGCTATGCCGGCGGCCGCAAGGCGGCAGTCGTCGATCTCACCGATCAGGTCGGCAAGCTCGATGTTCAGGGCCCGCAGGCAGCCCGGATCATCAGCCGCATCGTCAAGAGACCGGAAGAGGTATTCACACAGCTGCCCTATTTCTCATTCAAGGGTCACTTCAACACCGCTCTCCCGATATCTGGAAAGGTCATTCTCACGGACGGCACCCCCATCCTGCTGTCCCGCACGGGCTATACCGGCGAGTTCGGCTTCGAGCTGTTCGTTGCGCCGGATAAATTTGTCGATCTCTGGCAGATGCTCATCGACGTGGGTCAACCGCTTGGAATGATCCCCTGCGGACTGGCGGCAAGGGACTCGCTGCGCGCCGGAGCC
>JBDNAO010000374.1:0-3747 GCA_039768375.1 Desulfobacterales bacterium
ATTCCTCCCGGTTTTGGCCATCTTCAAAAATCGCTTTGCGTTCGATTCCTCGGATGATGATATGATGCAGCGCACCAGGGGCGTCAATGCGGGCATGACGGAGTATGCGTTTCAGATACGGGACGCGGGCCCACTTGTCAACAAAGAAGCAACGTCCTCATTACCCCAGTAGTAACTATTTGTTATGAGGCGTCGGAGTGCCTCGAGTGCTTTGCTGATGTCCCAGGACCCTACTGCTGCCGTACCGCCTTAAGCGACTTGAAGGCATCGCCGATCGTGAACGACCCCGGTTTCTGCGCGGGCGGGAACTCCTCGAACGACTTCAGGAACGGGCCGATCACATCCCCCATCGGGTAGAGAATCCACGCGTGGTCGATCACCCAGTCCCAATACGTGTTTGAAGTGATGTAGGCGAACTCGTATGGATCGGTGCGCAGATTGTAAAAATAGGGCATGCGTAGCCCGCGGAATTTGCGCTGCCAGATCTCCAGGGTGCCCGCCTGGTCCTGGACCATAAAGTGGACCTTCCAGTTGTTGTAGCGCAGCGCCATCAGGTCACCGTCGTCGGAAAAGTAGAAGAACTCCTTGCGTGGCCCTTTCGCTTCCTGGCCGGTCAGATGGGGCAGGAAGTTGTAGCCGTCCAGGTGATTCTTATAGGTCTTGCCGTTGGCTGTGTAGCCCTTGAGCAGCTTCTCCTTGACATCCGGATTGCCCACGGCGGCAAGCAGGGTCGGCGCCCAGTCGAGGTGCGACATGATTTCGTTGGAAATGCTGCCTGCCTTGATGTGATCGGGCCAGCGCACGAATTGCGGCACGCGATAGGCGCCCTCCCAACCGGTGTTCTTCTCGCTGCGGAACTTGGTCATCCCGGCATCGGGCCATGAATTGCGGTGCGGCCCGTTGTCGGTGCTGTAGACGACGATGGTGTTGTCGGCAATCTTGAGTTGGTCAATCAGGTCGAGGATCTGACCCACGTTCTTGTCGTGGTCGATCATGGTGTCGTGATACGGGCTCTGCATCTCGCCGGCCTGACCAAGGCTCTCGGGTTTCGTATGGGTGCGGAAATGCATGTGGGTGTAGTTGATCCAGGTAAAGAAGGGCTTGCCCGCCTTGACTTGCCGCTTGATGAAGTCCTCCGCCTTCGCGGCGATCTCGTCATCGACGGTTTCCATCCGCTTCTTGGTCAGCGGACCGGTATCCTTGCAGACCTGCTTGCCCATCTTGCCGAAGCGCGGGTCTTCCGTCGGATCGTCCTTGTCGCTCGCCTTGCACTCGAGCACACCGCGCGGGCCATACTTCTTAAGGAACTCGGGATCCTTAGGATAGTCGGGTTGTTCAGGCTCCTCCGAGGCGTTGAGATGATAGAGGGCGCCGAAGAACTCGTCGAAGCCATGGACCGTGGGCAGGTATTCGTTGCGATCGCCAAGATGGTTCTTGCCGAACTGACCGGTCACATAGCCTTCTTCCTTCAGGAGCGTTGCGATCGTCACATCCCCGCCCTGAATGCCCTGCGGTGCTGCCGGCATGCCGACCTTGCTCATGCCCGTGCGTATGACACTTTGGCCGGTAATGAAGCTCGAGCGCCCCGCGGTGCAGCTCTGATCGGCATACATGTCGGTGAACATCATGCCTTCTTTGGCGATGCGGTCGATGTTGGGTGTCTGGTAGCCCATCAATCCGAAGTTGTAGGCGCTGATATTCGATTCGCCGATATCGTCGCCCCAGATCACGACAATGTTGGGTTTTTCATTTGCCGCCAACGCCGTACCGACAGTCAGTACGAATGTAAGCATTAACAATAGAACCAGAAATAATTTCGTTTTATTCATTGCTTTTCTCCTTTCTTTTCTTTTACCTCGAATGGATTATTTCACAGTTCGCCATAGCGCTAGGAGCCAAAGACCAAAATCGCAACCGTGACTATACCTAAAAGGTTGGTCAAAAAGAGCAGAAAGGCACCGGAGGCGATGTCTGTACCACCGGAGTAGAATCCAAATTCGATTAGAGACAGTTCCGCCTCTGCGGTAGCTTTACTCCCCAGGGCCAGACTTATCCAACCAATCCAGAATTGATGCCCCGGTGCCTTGCATCATATCATTGCTCGCGGAATCAGGCGTCGCAAAATCTACAATGACGAAACGGAAACAGGCGCTGCAAGTCAGAGGTATCGATACAAACGCCGTGGCCCGGCGTGTTGCTGACCACTCTAAGGGCTCGCGAAATAATAAGCTCGCAATTTTGGGCGTTGAGGCGCCCGGCCGGTAAGGCGCGAAAACGCAGGAATATCTGGATATTCCGAGTTATCGTAATGCAGCCGGACGGGATGCATCGGCGTCCAAAATGTGAAGTAATTGTGGATTGGTTGCATATTGCTTATCCCTTGTGGTAATCAGAAATTTCAACATCGTATGCGTTTCCGTTTTTAAACCGAAAATTTATTCCACCAGTTTGAGGATAGCATAAAATCACAGACGTACTCTACTCCCCCTGGCCATAGCTTGTAACTCAGATGAATATTATGGCAACTATTCACCATCGTCTCCTATTCTCCATCAATAAACTTTGACGATGTATTCCGATTTGCCGTCCTTAATTGCATTGACCACCAGCGGGCGCTGGGCTTTACCGTCAGAATCAATGGATATGTATCCAAGGTAGCCTTCAAAATTGCTCGTCGAACGAATCTGCCGATTGATACACTCTCGGTCTGCCGCTCCATCACATCGGTTCATCGCATCGAGCAGAATCGCAAACCCTTCAGCGCTCAGAATCGTATAGCTGGTTAATTTGCCTCGGTAGGTTTTGCGGACCCGCAAACCAAAGCTGGTGAGCCTACTGGTGTGATGGAAAAACTCGGTTACCAGCAGACCATCCAGCAATTCCAATTGCTCTTTATATTCTGACATCACCGTTGCCAACAAACCGTCACTGCCCATCAGATAGGGCTGCCAACCCATTCTATCAATTTCCTGGATGATAGTGATGACATCCTTGGCGGCAACAGGCAGGTAGAGCAACTCCGGATCATTTTGCCGTACCCCTTTGAGCATTTCGCCAACATTTGTTGGCTCGTCCGGCAAAGCGATCACGTCTGTGATCCGGCCGCCCAATGAAGTAAACTTGCCTTCAAATTCGGCTGCCAGGCTGCTGGAGTAAAAGCTGCTCGGAGTCTTGAAAACCGCCACTTTATCCACTATCAACTCATCTCTGACAAACAGCGCAGCAACCCGCCCTTGAAAAATATTGTCATAACAGATCTGGCTGACGTATCCGTTATTTTTGGTGATGTCCGGGTGGGTCGCCCGAGTCGCCAGGATCGGTGTTTTTAAGGATTCGGCAATACCGGCCATAGCAAGGACCGGACCGCTGCTGGAGAATGTCATGACGGCGGCCACATGTTCCGTTTCCACCAGTTCCTGCAAGTGCTTGACTGCCTTGACAGGATCGTCTTGACCGTCCCTGACGATGAGTTCAATGCGGTCTCCGTTGTCCAGCAGAGGCTGCATTTTAATGACGGTTTTGATTCCCTTTAACCCCTCTTCACCTTTGGCAATATCAGAACCGCTGAATGAAGCGATGATGCCGACCTTGATGGTTTTGCCACTGGGTGTGATGGCCGGCTTCTGTTCATATCCGCAAGACACCAGGGCAGCTGTCACGATCATGAGCAAGCATGGCAGTAGATGTTTCATCCGATCCTCATGGAATGTAGACGGTTTTGATGCGAAAGACCATTTTACCGGGAAA
>JBDNAO010000047.1:0-4931 GCA_039768375.1 Desulfobacterales bacterium
CGGCCGGTGTCATGGTCGGTCTCTATTACGGATCGGTCCGGTTCGACATGGGGTTTATTCCGGGCATCAAGGCTTTTTCGGCGGCTGTGCTCGGCGGAATCGGTAACCTTACCGGCGCTATGCTGGGGGGTATGATCATTGGAATGGTCGAAATTTTTGCCGCCGGATACCTGGCCAGTGAATACAAGGACGTGTTCGCCTTTATTATCCTGATTCTCGTGCTTTACTTCAGACCCACCGGCATCATGGGTGAGCAGGTGGACGATACCAGGGTGTAGTATGTCAGCGAGGCCATTGTTAAAATTCGGCATCGTCCTGATCTGGGCGTTTATACTGCTGTTTCCGATGCTGGGCATCGAGGGCGGCCGATTCGTATGGGATCGGGTGCTGAGAGTAATGGCGGTGATTACCGCGGCCGGGATGCTGGTGCTGATTTACCACTACTTCCTGAAGGGGCTGTCTTTCAAACCCAAAATATTTGATGCGCCCACTAAATATAGACCGCCGCGGAAGCTGCTGATCGGTCTGGGAGTGGCCGGGGTGCTGGCCCTGCCCTGGATTGCCGACAACTACACACGCGATATCGTCATCAATGTTTTGATATACATTTCTTTGGGCCTCGGCTTGAACATCGTTATTGGTCTGGCCGGTCTGCTCGACCTCGGATACATCGCTTTTTACGCCGTCGGAGCCTATACGTATGCCCTGCTGAACACCAATTTCGGGGTCCCCTTCTGGCTGGCACTGCCGGTGGGGTGTGTGATCAGCGCAGGTGTCGGTGCCTTTATCGGGTATCCCACCTTGAAAATGCGCGGTGACTATCTGGCCATTGTCACGCTCGGATTCGGTGAGATCGTCCGCATCGTATTGAACAACTGGGACGCGGTGACCAAGGGACCCAACGGCATACTGGGCATAAAAGCACCCGGTCTGTTCTACCCCGTCGTCGAAAACGGCAGCATCGAGTTCGCCCATCTTTACCTGAAAAACCTCATCTGGTTGTATTACCTGATTCTGATCATAGCGGTGCTGATCATGCTGGCTGTCTATCGGCTGAACACCTCCCGCATCGGGCGGGCCTGGATGGCGGTCAGGGAGGACGAAACCGCCGCCGAGCTGACCGGTATCCACACGACCCGCATGAAACTCTACGCCTACATGCTGGGGGCCATCTTCGCCGGATTTGCCGGTGCATTTTTCGCGGCCAAGGTGCGCTACGTCAACCCGAGTTCGTTTATTTTTCTGGAGTCCGCCCTGGTGCTTTGCATTGTGGTCCTTGGCGGCATGGGGTCCATCCGCGGTATCATTATCGGTGCGGTTGCGATAATCGTTCTGCCCGAAATGTTCAGAGGTCTGGCGCTGTACCGCATGGCCGCGTTCGGCGGTGCCATGACCGCAATGATGGTATTTCGCCCCGCGGGACTGCTGCCGGCCAAACGGAAAGCGCAGGAAGTCGAAATGGAAAGGGAAATCGCAACCATTCCCTGAACCGAGGGCCGATAGAATGCTGAGCGTTGAAGATATTCACACCTATTATGGGCATATCCACGCCTTGAAAGGCATCAGCCTCGAGGTCAAAGAAAAGGAAATCATTTGTCTGATCGGGTCCAACGGCGCCGGCAAATCGACGACCCTGATGACCGTCAACGGCATTTTGCACCCGGCAGAAGGCCGTATTCTTTTCCTCGGCCAGGACATCACGATGCTGCCGGCCGATAAAATCGCCGGACTGGGGATCACCCAGGTGCCGGAGGGGCGCCGGATACTGCCGCGTCTCAGCGTGGAAGACAATCTCGAAATGGGCGCTTTCCTGGTCAAGGATAAAAAGGCGATCCGGAAAAATCGCGACGAGGTCTATGAATTGTTTCCGTTGCTGGCAAAGCGGCACAAGCAGCAGGGCGGAACCCTTTCGGGCGGTGAGCAGCAGATGCTGGCCATCGGACGGGCTTTGATGTCGAAGCCGAAACTGCTGCTGCTGGACGAACCCTCTCTCGGGCTGGCACCCCTGATCGTGGAAAAAATATTCCATATCATCCGCCACATCAATGACTCGGGAACGACCATCTTTCTGGTCGAACAGAATGCCAACATGGCCCTGAGTATTTCCGGAAACGCCTATGTCATGGAATCGGGTCGTATTACCCTCAAGGGCGCCGCGAAAGACTTGGCTAAGGACGAGGCGATCCGCAAAGCCTATCTCGGAGAAGACTGATCCGGATACGTCACAACCGACCACATCAAACCGCTTGCTCAAGGGCTCACTCAAACATAACGCCCCATTTTGACCGCCGATGCATCCCGTCCGGCTGGGTTGCGAAAGCTCGGAATATCCAGATATTCCTGAGTTTTCACGCCGTGCCGGCCGGGCGCCGCAACCCCCAAAATTGCGAACTTGATTTTTCGTGACCCTTAAACCCCGCGTCGTTTTTAACCGGTGGTATTCGAGACGACACCCTCGGGCTTGTCATTTCCTGTCTCAAGTGCTTATGTTTACCAGCTACCGGGGTTGAGTTTTCTTCCCAAATTCTAAAGCGGCGCGGAAGGGGTCATCAGCAGCGAGGGCGGGTCCCGCCGCAACCGGACCCGAATGCATTATTGGATGCCTTAAAACGGCGCTGCTCCAGGCGAGGAGATGAGAAAATGGATCAACAGGAATTAAAAGCCATCGGCGAAATGTCCGTCGAGACCGCCGCGAACTGGCAAAACCGTGCCAATGTGCTGCTGACCGAAGAAGAAAAGGGCATCCAGGAGCAGATGCAACGCCTTTTGTCCCATCCCACGGACAAGGTCGTTCTGACCAGGATGATCGATCAGAGCTTTCGTTCGCACAACCCCGCCCGGGTGGCGGACCAGATCAACAGCATACTGCGCCGCTACGGCGTCCCGGACTTTTTTTCGAAATTCGATCGGTTGCTGGTGCAGATGTTTCTTGGCCTCGGCCGTCATTTTCCGGCGTTGACCATACCGAAAATGATCGAGAAAATGCGTCACAACAGCAGCCGGGCCATTATTCCCGGTGAGCCGGAAGCGTTGCACGCGCATCTGCAGAAGCGCAAACACCAAGGCGTGCGCATGAATATCAACCACCTGGGCGAAGCCGTTCTGGGAGAAGCCGAGGCCCGCCGCCGCCTGGAAACCTACATCGCCGACCTGGAAAACCCGGAAATCGAGTACATTTCCGTTAAAATTTCCACGATCTACTCCCAGATTCAATCCCTGGCTTTCGAACACAGTGTCGGCGTGCTGGTCGATCGGCTGTCCCGGCTTTATCGTTGTGCCGCCAGCCACACTTTCGAGCGCAAAGACGGCACCCGCGTCCCCAAGTTCGTCAACCTGGACATGGAAGAATACCGTGACCTGGAAATCACCGTCGCGGCGTTCCAACGGACATTGGAACAGCATGATTTTAAGACACATTCGGCCGGTCTCGTTCTACAGGCCTACATCCCGGACGCCTACGGCGTTCAGCAAAATCTCACCGCCTGGGCCCGCGATCGGGTAGCTGCCGGCGGCGCTCCGATCAAGCTGAGGATCGTCAAGGGAGCCAACATGGAAATGGAGCAGTTGGAGTCGGCCAATTTCAACTGGCCCCTGGCACCTTACGATAACAAACTCGATGTCGATGCCAACTACAAACGCATGATCGCCTACGGCATGCAGCCGGAAAACATCCGGGCCGTCAACCTCGGTATCGCCTCGCACAACTTGTTCGAGCTGGCCTTTGCCCACACACTGGGGCAGCACTTCCAGGTCGGCGATTATTTTTATTTCGAGATGCTGGAGGGCATGGCGGACCACGTGCGCCGGGCCCTATGCGAAACCGCCGGAGACGTCCTGTTGTATGCACCGGTTGCCGCAAGGGACGAATTCATCAATGCCATCGGCTACCTCATTCGGCGTCTGGACGAGAACACCGCTGCCGAAAATTTCTTACGATATGCCCCTAACCTGTCGACGGAATCGAAGGCCTGGTCGTTTCTCAAAGACCATTTCCTGGTATCGATCGATCACATGCCAACGGTCGGCAGTGCGCCCCATCGCACTCAGGACCGCACCGTCGAAAAATTCCCGGAAAAAATGGGGACGTTTCATACCGACGAGTTCACCAACGAACCGGACACGGACTGGTCCCTGGCGGCCAACCGCAAGTGGGCCGAGGCGATCCGGGACCGGTGGCAAAAAGCGGCCGGCGATGCACCGCTGGAGATTCCGCTGGTTATTGACGATCAGGAGGTTTACGAGGATCACCCGACGCGCAACATCATCGACATCTCCTGTTACCGTGAAAACATCGTGGTTGCCCGCTTTGCTCTGGCAACTGTGGCGGACGTTCAGCATGCGGTATCCGTGGCCAAGGCCGACCCGGACAAGTGGCGCCAAAAATCGCTCAATGAACGCCATGCGGTCCTCTCCGAGGTGGCCATGGCATTGCGGCGTTCGCGCGGCGATTTGATCGGAGCGGCCGCGGCCAATACCGGCAAGGTTTTTACGGAGTCAGACGTCGAGGTGTCCGAGGCCATTGATTTCGCCGATTACTATCCTTTTTCGGCCAAAATTTTTTCCGAACGCAACCATGTTGTCGCCCGCGGCAAGGGAGTCGGATGTGTCGTCTCGCCCTGGAATTTTCCGATCGCGATTCCCTGCGGCGGTGTGGTGGCCGCTCTGGCCGCCGGCAACACGGTCATCTTCAAGCCTTCATCGGATGCGGTGCTGGTGGCCTGGCAACTATGTCAATGCTTCTGGCAGGCCGGAGTGTCCCGTCGGACCCTGCAGTTCCTGCCCTGCTCCGGCGGCAGCACCGGCATGGCGCTGATCACCCATCCGGATGTGGATTTCGTCATTCTCACCGGAGGGACGGAGACGGGCATGGGCATGCTGTCTGCCAAACCGGATCTGTATCTGTCGGCCGAAACCGGCGGCAAGAACGCCAC